>DATEIF010000546.1:0-8291 GCA_035279205.1 Vineibacter sp. | reverse complement strand
GTACCAGACGTAGAGGCCGCTGACATAGGCGACGGCGATCCACCAGAACCGGCGGGTGCGCAGGGCGCGGGCCAGGGTCCAGTCGACGGCAGCCCAGGCGGCATCGACGACATTGGACGCCGGTCCGGCGGCGGGACCCGTACCATGGCCGTCGCCATCGGGCTGCAGGCCGAGATCCTCCGGCCGGCGCCACAGCAGCAGGTTCAGCGGGGCCAGCACGACCAGCACGACGAGTCCCAGCATCCAGCAGGCGGTGCGCCAGTCGGTGCGGTCCATGAACGCCTGCATCCACGGCAGCAGCACGATCGAGCCGACGCCGACACCGGCAAACGCGATGCTGAGCGCCAGGCCGCGCTGGCGTACGAACCAGTTGGGCAGGAACAGCGATTGCCCGGTGTAGCCCAGGCAGATGCTGCCGCCGCCCACCAGCACGCCCAGCGTGACGTAGAGATGCCAGGGCTGGCTGACGGCGCTGGCCAGCAACAGGCCGGCGCCCATCAGGACGACGCCAAGCTCCATCACCACCTTGGGACCGCGGCGATCCATCAGCCGGCCCAATACCGGACTGAGGGCCGCCGAGACCAGGAAGCCGAAGGAGAAGGCGCCGGCGACCACGCCGCGCTCCCAGCCGAACTCATGCAGGATCGGCGGGAACAGCAGCGAGAAGGCAGTGCGGGCGTTGACGCCGATCGCCATGGTCACGAAGACCACGACGACGATGACCCAGCCGTAGAAGAAGGGGAGACGACGCACGGAACGGTTTCCTCGTGAGCTACAGTCGGTCTTCGACAGTCCGGGGTTCAAGCCCGATTTGGCCCGACCCACCGTCTGGCGCAATTCGTCTATCCCGGAGCCGGCCTTCGGACAGCCCGAAGGCTGCACAATCGCCGCCTATGGCGACGTGATCAGATTGGTCGGCGGCTCGCCGCGCGCCACCCGCTGGATGTTCTCTGCGATGATCCTGGCGCGCGCCTCCAGCATGCCTTCGGTCCAGCCCGACACGTGCGGCGTCATCAACACGTTGGGCAACGTGTGGAAGGGCTGCCGGCTGGGAAAGGTCGGGCCCGGGCTGGTCGGATAGCGATACCAGACATCGAGCGCGGCGCCGCCGATGCGACCATCGACCAGCGCACGATAGAGCGCCTCCTCGTCGATGATCTCGGCTCGCGCCACGTTGATCAGGATCGCCGAGGGTTTCATGAGGCCAAGCTCACGAGCACCGAGCAGGCCGCGCGTCGTCGGGTTGAGCGACAGCGTCACGGCGAGATAGTCGGCTCGCCGCAGCAGGTCCGGCAGCGCCTCCGGCCCGCTCAGGGATTTCAGCGATGCATCGGCGCCGTGCGTGGGATCGCGGCGCAGCGCATGGACGTCCATGTCGAAGGCGCGGGCGCGCCGTGCCAGCGCCTGACCGATATGTCCGTAGCCCAGGATGCAGAGCGTCTTGCCCGCCAGTTCCGGCCACGTCGGTGGGGGCGGGGTGGCGGCCGCCCATTGGCTCTCCCACACACCCTCGCGCATGCGCGCATCGAGGCGGGCGAAGCTGCGGCTCATGGCGAGCATGGCACCCATGACGTATTCGGCGATGCCGACGTCGTGGCCATAGGCGTTCGCCAGCCAGGTTGCCGCCGGCAGCGCCGACCGGTCGATGCGGTCAAGCCCGGCGCCGGGAACCTGCACCAGTTTGAGGCGCCGCGCCGCCACGCCCATGTCGCGCGTGAAGGCCAGCGACACCAGCATGTCGATGTCGGCCATGCGGGCAACGATGCCGGTTTCGTCATCAGTGACGATGTCGTAGCCGGCGCCCAGCCGCGCTCGCACCTGGGGCTCGAGACTGGCGGCGAATGTTCCGGCAAAGGCAACGCGCAGCATCGGGCAGGCCTCACAGCGGGATGGCCGACATATTGACTGCCGACGCCGCGGCTTCAACTACGTGCGAGGTTATTGTCAACGGCTCGCGTCATTGAACGCGTCGACGATCTCGCTGGCCGTCGCCTGCCAGACCTGGGGTTTGCCGGCGATGTGCTTGAGCGCCTCGTCAAGGTAACGGATACGGTGCGCCATGCCGATCAGCCAGGGGTGCAACGCCAGGCAGAAGACCCGGCCGCCTTCGGCATAAAGCCCGTCGAAGGCTTCGGCGACGATGGCGGGATAGCGCGACGTCTCGACCCGGCGCAGCCACAGCAGCTGCACATCGTCCCATTCCGGCTGCGTCGGCAGCGAGACGAACGGCCGGTCCAGGGTCATGGCATAGGGCTGATCGTCATTGGGCCAGTCGGCAACAAAATCGAGCCCAGCCTCGGCCAGCAGGCGCGGGGTGCGCTGCGACTCGCCGAAATCCTGGCCGTGCCAGCCGCGCGGCCGCTTGCCGGTGGTGCGCCCCAAGGTGTCGAGCGCGTCGCGGATGGCGATGCGCTCTTCCTCCTCGTTCATCCGGCTGGTCAGCATGCGGGTGGCGTGGCTGCCGTGACCGATGAATTCATAGCCGCGCTGGCGGCACTGCTCGACGAGATGGGGATAGCGCTTGGCCGCCGCGCTGTTGAGCGCGACGGTCGCCTTGATGCCATGGCGATCCAGGACCTCCAGTACGCGGAAGATACCGACACGATTGCCGTACTCGCGCTGGGTCCAGGTGCGGTAGTCGGGGTCGTAGCTGCCGTACTCGCCCACGAAGCGCGAATCCTTGTGCGACCCGGGCGGCGCCTGCAGTTCCCAGTACTCGATCGCCAGCATGACCCAGAGGGCGATGCGGTTGCCCTGGGGCCACGCCAGCGGTGGACGCCGGTCGATCGGCGAGAACGGATAGTACGGGTTGTCCATGCCCGGCGGGATGCTCGAAGTCATGGTGCTTCACTCCTTCCCCGCTTGCGGGGAAGGTGGCCGAAGGCCGGATGGGGATCCGACGTGGTCTCTGTTACAAGGATCACGTCGGATCCTCTCCGCCCCTTCAGGGCACCTCCCCACGGCGTGGGGAGGAGAATGACGTGGCGTATTGAAGTCTGCATCACGCCTCGGCTCCCAGGTGCTGCTGGTAGGGCGCGCGCCCATGGGCGATATACCAGTCGGCGATCTCCGCACCCGTGGTGATCCAGGCATCGCTGTGGCTGCGGATATAAGCCAATGCCCGGTCGAGATGCTTCAACCGGTGCGGTGCGCCCATCATGTAGGGATGCAGGGCGATGCACATCACGCGTGGCTGCGTGGCGCCCTCGCGATACACAGTGTCGAAATGATCGATGATCATCTGCGTGAAGTCGGCTGCCTCCAACGGCTGGCGGTAGATCATCGCGTCGTTGATGTCCATCGAGTAGGGGATGCTGACCAGGTTGCCGTTGCGTACCCGGATCGGCGTCGGCTGGTCGTCGTGATAGAAATCGCAGTAGTAGGTGATGCCGGCTTCCGCCACGAGATCGGGCGTGTTGGTGGTGAACGACACCGCTGGCGAGAACCAGCCGCGCAGCTTGCGTCCAGTGAGACGCTCATGGATCTCGCAGCAGCGGGCGATGGCCGCACGCTCCTCGTCCTCGCCGTAGGACCAGTGATAGCGCGTGTTATAGAGGCCGTGCGACATGTACTCCCAGTCGCGCGCCTCCATCGCCTCCAGGATCTCGGGATACATCTCGATCACCGAGAGTGACAGCGAGACCGTGCAGCGGATGTTGTGCTTGTCCAGCACCTCGAACATGCGCCACAGGCCCACGCGGTTGCCGTAGTCGCGCCCGCCGTAGCCCAGCACGTCGGGATGCGGCTGGCGCGGCCAGGGATTGCGCACGCGCACCTCGGCCGGGATGTATTCGTAGTGCTCGATGTTGGGCACCACCCAGACCGCGACGCGCGCATTGTTGGGCCACGCGAGCTTTGGTCGCGTGACGATCGGCGAGTAGGAGAAGCGCTGTTCGGGATCGATCATGGATTCACGCTAGCACGCCGCCGGGATCGCGCCACAGCGGACGTGCGCGCCGGGCATGCGCCGGGCACCTTGAGATCACCCCCAAGCCCTGACATAGTGCGCCCCTTCGACTCGGCGAGGCTTACGCCAAGTCATTGAGAGAGCGAGATTTTTTGATGCTCCCCGCGCGTGCGTTCCTGCCCGGTACCAAGGCTGCGATCAGCGGTCATGTTGCCGACATCCCGACTTCCAAGATCGGCGACGTTGCCACCGTCGGACGCGGCAATCCCAACGTGATCCCGCTATGGTTCGGCGAGGGTGACCTGCCGACGCCGCGCTTCATCTGCGACGCCGCCGAGCGGGCGATGCAGGCCGGCGAGACGTTCTACACCTGGCAGCGCGGCATTCCCGAGCTGCGCGATGCGATCGCGCGCTACACCAGCACGCTCTACGGCATCGACTGCACGTCCGATCGCATCACCGTCACCGGCTCGGGCATGCAGGCGATCATCCTGACCTGCCAGGCGCTGATCGATCCCGGCGACAACATCGTGGTTGTCTCGCCGGTATGGCCCAACATCGTCTCGGCGCTCAGCATCGTGCGTGGTGTCAGCAAGCCCGTGCTCTTGGAGCGCAAGGACGGCGTGAACTGGTCGCTCGACCTCGACAAGCTGTTCGCCGCCGTCGACGAGCGCACGCGCGCCATCTTCGTGAACTCGCCCAGCAACCCGACGGGCTGGACCATGCCGTCGGCGCAGCAGAAGGCGATCCTGGAGTTTGCCCGCGAACGGCGCATCTGGGTGATGGCCGACGAGGTCTATGCCCGCATCGTCTACAATGCACCGCACGCGCCCTCGTTCCTGGAGCACGCCGAACCAGACGACCCGCTGATCGTGCTGCAGAGCTTCTCCAAGCCATGGGCGATGACCGGCTGGCGGCTGGGCTGGATGACGTCGCCGGACAGCTTCGGCGAGGAGATCGCCAAGCTGCTGCAGTTCAACCTCAGCGGCTCGCCCGCGTTCCTGCAACGCGGCGCAGTGGCCGCGATCGAGCACGGCGATGATTTCGTGAAGACGATGGTGGATCGCTGCCGTGCCGGCGGCGAGCTGGTCTTCCAGCGGCTCTCGGCCTTGCCGCAGGTCAAGGTCGCGCGGCCGGAAGCGGCGTTCTATGCGTTCTTCTCCGTCGACGGCATCAGCGACAGCCTGGAGTTCGCCAAGAAACTGGTCATCGACCATCAGGTCGGGATCGCACCGGGTGCCGCCTTCGGGCCGGGCGGGGAAGGGAACTTCCGGCTGTGCTTCGCGTCGAGCACCGAGCGGCTGAGCGCGGCGATGGACCGTATCGAAGCCGGCATTCGCGCCGCCTCGTGACGCGAGAAGCCACGCATGGACGGCAGTGCTGTCATCCCGAGCGTAGCGAGGGATCCAGGGGCGGCGCCTGGATCTCTCGCTACGCCCGGGACAACACTCTGGTCGGAATGACGAGACCAATCCATGTATGCCGTCATCGATGTGCGCAACCTGCGCAAGGCGTACGACAAGATCATCGCGGTCGATGATCTGACGTTCGCCGTGCCCGGCGGCGCGGTGCTGGGCCTGCTGGGCGGCAACGGTGCCGGCAAGACCACGACGATCTCCATGCTGCTGGGCCTGCTGGTGCCGACGGCAGGCCAGATCCGCATTCTGGGCGAGGACATGCTGCGTCACCGCTACCGGGTGCTGCCACGCATGAACCTGTCGTCGCCCTATGTTGACCTGCCGCACCGGCTCACGGCGCGCCAGAACCTCGCGGTCTACGGTCGCCTCTATGGCGTACGCGATTTGCCCAAGCGGATCGCCGAGCTCGCCGAGCAGCTCAACCTCAGGGACCACCTCGATCGGCCGTTCGGGCATCTGTCGTCGGGGCAGAAGACCCGCGTCACGCTCGCCAAGGCGCTGGTGAATACGCCGGCGGTGCTGCTGCTCGACGAGCCGACCGCGTCGCTCGACCCCGACACGGCGGACTGGGTGCGCACCCTGCTGAAGGACTATCAGCGGCAGACTGGCGCCACGATCCTGCTGGCCTCGCACAACATGCAGGAAGTCGAGCGCCTGTGCGACGACGTGATCCTGATGCAGACCGGCAAGGTCTTCGACCGCGGCTCGCCCGAGTCGCTGATTTCACGCTTCGGGCGCGACAGCATGGAGGAGGTGTTCCTCGACATGGCGCGTGGCCGCAAGCGCAGCGTCGAGGAGCTGCGCAAGATAGAGGTGGTGCGATGACATCGGCCGCGATGGCGCCCGGCTCGCCGCTCAGCCGCGTAGCGGCGTTGGTGCTGCGCCACTGGTACATCCTGCGCGGCTCGTGGCTGCGCATCCTGGAACTCGCCTACTGGCCTGCCGTGCAGATGGTGATGTGGGGCTTTCTCAGCGAATTCCTGTCGCGGCAGACCAGCTACGTGGCGCAGGCTTTCGGCATCCTGCTATCGGGCATGCTGCTGTGGGACGTGCTGGTGCGCGGCCAGCTCGGCCTGTCGATCTCCTTCCTCGAGGAGATGTGGTCGCGCAATCTCGGTCACCTGTTCGCCAGCCCCTTGCGGCCGATCGAGTTCGCCGCCGGCATCGTCACCATGAGCCTGATCCGCACGGTGGTGGGCATGGTGCCCGTGACGATCCTGACCTTCGCCTTCTTCGATTTCTCGATCTATTCGCTGGGCTGGCCACTGCTCGCCTTCTTCTTTGCGCTGCAGATGTTCGGCTGGGGTGTGGGGCTCGCCATTTCCGGCATGGTGCTGCGCAAGGGCCTGGGCGCCGAAACGTTCGCCTGGGCTGCCGTGTTTATTCTGCTGCCGGTCAGCGGCGTCTACTACCCGATCGATGTCCTGCCGGCTTGGCTGCAGCACATCGCCTGGGCGTTGCCGCCGGCTTACGTGTTCGAGGGTATGCGCGCGGTGCTGGCCAATCACGCGCTGCGGCCGGAACTGCTGGTCGGTGCGCTGGGATTGAGCGTCGTCTATCTGACCATCGGCTTCGGCTGCTTCATGTGGCTGTTCAACGGCGCCCGCCGCAAGGGCCTGCTGTCGACCCAGGGGGAGTAGGCTTTTCGGACCGCGCGCGTCCACGCGCGCACGCGCCCAAAGCGCAAGCGGAGGGCGCCATCATATTCGGCGCTTTGCGCCGATGCGGGCGTGGACGCCCGCGGTCCAAAAACTAAGGCGCGTGCAGCACGGCTTGGCAGGACGCCGGGTAGCGCGGCGGGCGGGGCTTGGGCGGCACCGTCACGGTCGGGCGCGGCGGTGGCGGCAGGAACCAGTCGTCGAGCGACTTGCCGCAGCCGTCACCCACCGGCATTGGCGCCTGCGGCGTGCACTCCGGGCTGTCGGCCGGGCACACCAGGCGCACATGGAAATGCTCGTTGTGGAAATACCAGGGTGTCACCTTGCGCAGCCAGGTGCGATCGCCGGTCACGGTCTGGCACAGCTCGCGCTTGATCCATTTGTTGACGAAGATGCGATCGACCGTGGGATCCTCGGCCGCCAGTCGCAGCAGCGTCGCATGGCCTGCCTGCCATACCGACGGGTCAATGCCGCTGTCGTCGGCCAATGTCAGCGAGCGCAGCAGGGGTTCCTCGCGCGCCGCCGCGGCCAGGCGCGGCTTGGGCGACAGCTCGAACCAGATGTCGACGTCCAGCCCAACCTGGTGGCTGGCATGGCCGAAGCCCATGCGCCCGCCGCGCGGCTGGGAGATGTCGCCGATATAGATCGTGGGCAGGCGGGCTGCCTGCACACGCCGGCCGAAATCCTGCACGAAGCGAACGACGCTATTGTGTCCCCAGTAACGGTTGCGGCTGACGCGGATCACCTCGTAGCCCGGCCCCTCCAGCGGCAGTGCCACGGCACCGGAAATACAGCCGGCGGCGTAGCTGCCGATGACACGGGCGGGACCGGTGCTGGGCGTGCCCAGGGCGGCAAACGTAAGGCCGCCGTCCTGAGCTTGGGCGGCGAGGGGAACGGCGAGGAGGGGAAACGCGGCGAGAACTACCCGAACCATACGCGACATCATGGGCCACCTCGGAAATCGGCATGCGCGCCATGCCGCTGCGACCTAGCTTGCGGTAGGATATCCGCCACGCATCATGCGTCGACCATGATCTGAGCATCTCGTCCAATATTCTGTGAAAATTGGGCTTGGTCACCAACACCCTGTCGTCGCATTGACGGCGAGCATTTGCTCAATTATAGTGAGTGATTGCTTGTTTCGAGGAGACTCGAACGATGGGCGACCAGACCTGGGGTTATCAGCCGCCGCCGCTTTTCCCGCCTGACCAGTTCCAGCTCACCACGGAATTCGGCTATCGCAAGCCGCTGACTTTCTTCCCCGAGCTGGAGCTGAAACTCGATCCCGAGATCGAGCGCAAGATGCAG
>DATEIF010000545.1:0-4317 GCA_035279205.1 Vineibacter sp. | reverse complement strand
TGCAGCGCCTCGGCGGCCGATCCCGACCGCAGCGACAAAGGATCCAATCCGGCTGCTGTCGACGCCCATGCCTGTTGCCTGGGCCTTGCCCACGCCGTCTCGTTCGTCGCACCGCCCACCGCCTTCAGCATCGTTGCGCCCACGAGCGTCGCCGAGACCGCCCCGAGGACGGCCGATCAGCCCATCGCCGTCGGCATCCGCGACGGCCCTGGCCAACCCCGCGCACCACCGTTCCTCGCCTGACATCCGAAGCCGCAACGTCCGCAAGGTCGCTGCGATTGTTTGTCTGTCGAGGAGCGTTCCATGTTGTCGATCCGTGCGGCCACCTTGGCCGCCTTCGCGGGGTTTGCCGTGGTTCCGGCGCCCGCATACGCCCAAACGGAACCATCCAGTCCGCAGCCCGGCGCACCGCCCACCCCGCAGCCGCCGGTCGTTCTGCCTCCCGTGACGGTGAGCGCTGCCCGCGGCTCCGATATCGAAAAGCTCGACGTCAGCACAACCGTCCTGTCGCGCCAGCAGATCCAGGCCATGCCGGAAACCGGCGTCGACCAGATCGTCAACCGAATCCCCGGAGTCTGGACGTTGACGGTACCCACGGGCCAGCTTCATCCGACCGGCCAACCTTTCAATATCCGCGGCTTCGGCTCGAGCACGACCATCAACACGCTGGTGATGGTCGACGGCGTGCCGATCAACGACCCCTACTTCCGTACCGTCGACTGGAGCGTCGTTTCCAAGGACTCGATCGACCGGATCGAGGTCATCCGCGGCGGCGGCGCGACCAGCCTGTGGGGCAACATGGCGATGGGCGGCGTCATCAACATCATCACGCGCCAGCCCCGCCGCACGGGGGCGTCGGTGGACGTGAACTACGGCAGCTACGACACGCTCCACGCCGATGCGAGCGGCACGGTCGTGCTGAACGATCGGGTCAAGGCGGGCCTCGACTACAGTCACCAGCAAAGCGCCGGTTACAACCTCACGCCGCCGCAGTATCGCAACGCCAACCTCGTGGCGACGGCCTCCAAGGTCGACAATGTCGCCTTCTCCACCTACCTCACGCCGAACGACAACCTTTCGCTCTTCGCCAAGGCCTACTACCACCAGGCTTACGAGGACGGGCTGGTCTGGTCGCTGGCCCACAATCAATGGTCCAGCTATCGCCTGCTGCTGGGCGGCAGCTACAAGCTCGATGAAAAGTCGGCGATCAACTTCAGCGGCTGGGCCGGCGGCGGGGTCTTCGGCACCATCAATGCCAGCAGCGGCTCCTACACCCTGAACAACATCAGCGCGCTTAATCAGTTCGTCAGCCAGACCGAGATTGCCCCCAACAGCAACCAGGGCGGGTCGATCTTCTACCAGCTCGACACCGAGCACATCAAAGACGTGAAAATCGGCGTCGATTTCCGCCGTATCCAGGTCACCGACAACATCAACCTGTTCGCCAGCGCCATGGCCGCCCCGTCGACCTTCGTCAATCGCGGCGAGCACCGGCTCGAAGGCGTGTTCGCGCAGGGCACATGGCGGCTGACCGACGTTCCGCTCGACATCACGGTCGGTTTGCGCGGTGACTTCTACCAGGCGGTAAGCGCCAGCCAGTTCGTTGCGAATTCAGGCACCACCAACATCATCCCGGACTCGGGCGCGGCGAGCTTCGATCCGCGCATTGGCTTCAAGTACTACGTGACCGACGAGCTGGTGCTGCGCGGCGCGGCCTATCGGAACTTTTCGGCGCCCGGCATGAACCAGATGTATCGCAGCTTCGCGGCCGGGACGAGCTTCACCACAACCAATCCCAACCTGAAGCCGATGACCAACATCGGTGAAGAAGTCGGCTTCGATTTCAATTGGCGCAGCGTCAGCCTGTCGGCGACGGTCTTCAACAACGACCTCGAGAACTTCATCGACTTCACCAAGATCTGCAACGCCAACGCCGCCTGCGCCGCGCCCTTCGTCGGCGCGGCGGGCCTGGGCCCGGCGTTCACGACCGTGAATCAGTACAACAACGTCGGCAATGCCAACTTCCGCGGCTTCGAGGTCATCGCCGGCTGGCGGGTCATGCCCGAACTCAGGCTCAGCACCGACTTCACGCACACGGCCGCGCAGCTCACCAGCACCAATTTTCCGGCGCTTGCCTTCACCGGTGTGCAACTGGGCCAGGTCCCGAGCTGGACGCTCAATCTCGGCGCCGAATGGCGCCCGATCCCGGAGCTGGCGCTCAACATCCACCTGAAGTCGTTCCCGGCCTACTGGAACGACACCGGCCACACGCAGTTGAACGACGCCGCGACGCTGGTCGATCTCGGCGCTTCGTACACGGTCCGCAAGGGCGTGGAGATTTACGGGATCGTCCAGAACCTCTTCAACACCCAGTACCTGGCGCAAGGCTACACGCTCACCTCGTTCCAGGGTCCGACTGTGAATGCGAGCGCCATTCCGACGCTCGGCATGCCGTTCACCATCGTGGGCGGTCTCAAGGCCTCGTTCTGACAGGAGTTCGACGATGCGCACTCTTATCGCCATCGCCCTTGCCGGCCTCTCGATTGCTGGTGTCGCCGCCGCGCAACCGCATCAGCACAATATGGACAGCGCGATGGCCGGCGCCCAGGAGGCCCTCACCGCCACGCCTGCCTTTGCCCCAGACGGCACGCTCTGGGTTGCGCGGGTCGAGGCAAGCCGCGTGGTGGTCGGCAAGTCGACCGACCTCGGCAAGACGTTCAGCCGGCCGGTATCCGTGACGCCCGGTCCGATCGAGGTCGACTGGGGCCCGGATTCGCGCCCGCAGATCGCGATCGACCGCGACGGCCAGGTCATCGTCACCTATGCGATCTTCAAGGACAAGCAGTTCAACGGCCGCGTCTACTATACGCGCTCGACCGATGGTGGCGTCTCGTTTGCCCAGGCGAAACCGATCACCAGCGACGACACCAGCCAGCGCTTCCAGGCGACGGCAATCGACTCCGAGGGCAGGTTGTTTGCCGCCTGGCTCGACAAGCGCCATGCCGCGGCAGCCAAGGCCGCCGGCAAGCCCTATCCGGGCGCCGCGCTCGCCTATGCCTGGTCGGACAACGACGGCGCCACCTTTGGCGACACGCATATCGCGATCGACGACACCTGCGAATGCTGCCGGCTGAGCGTCGCGATGGCAGGGCCCGGCCGGCCGGCGGTGCTGTTCCGCAACATCTTCGCGGGCTCCGTTCGCGATCATGCGCTGGTGACCTTCACCGGCCCGACCACGCCAGGCCCCTTGCGCCGCGTGAGCGTCGATAATTGGAAGATCGAAGCCTGTCCCCATCAAGGACCCAGCCTCGCCATCGCGCCGGACGGCTCCTACCATGCCGCCTGGTTCACGGACGGGACCGCGCGGCAGGGCCTATTCTATGCCCGCGCCGACGACGCCGACGCGCCGTTCAACGCACCGCGTGCGCTGTCCTCGCCCGAGCATCGGCCGGAACGGCCCTATCTGCTCGCCAACGGCAAGGCGCTGCACCTCGTCTGGAAGGAGTTCGACGGCACTCGCACCCGCATCCGGTGGGAGGTTTCGCACGACAGCGGTCGAAGCTGGAATGCACCGCGGACCGTCGCGGACACCGAGGATGCTTCCGACCACCCGCTGCTCGTCGCTTATAAAGACCGCACCTATCTTTCCTGGCTCACCAGGAACGAGGGCTATCGGCTGATTCCGCTGGAGGTGCGGCCATGAGAATGCCGAGGCCGAAGTTCGTCTTGGCCAGCATCATCGCCGTGATCGGTCTGGCCACGATCGGCACGGCGCAGGCGCGCGACCCGTTGCCCTTCGAGCGTGGAAGCTGGGCGAAGCTGCGTGCAGCCCACGCCGGACAGCCGACAGTCGTCCATTTCTGGGGCCTGACCTGCGGGCCATGCCTCGTCGAGCTTCCCAACTGGGGCAGGCTGCTGGCCGAGCGCAAGGATCTCACGCTGGTCTTGCTCGCGGCCGACCCGGGGCCGCAGGAACCTGAAAAGCTCGCGGCGACGCTCGATCGGGCGGGACTCGGTTCGGCGGAGAGCTGGGCTTTTGCCGACCGTTTCCACGAACGCCTGCGCTACGAGATCGATCCCGCCTGGGCGGGCGAGCTTCCGCGTACGGAAATGATCGCCCGCGACGGCACGGTCACGGTGCTGCGTGGCGTCGCGGACCTCGGGAAGGTCCGCGCATGGCTCGATGCGCAAACAGCAAACCAACTTCCAGCAAAGAGAAAGAGGTAGTGGATATGATGTCTTTCCGTCTCGCTTTCGTCGGCCTTCTGGTGGCACTGCTGCCGGCAGCCGCTCTCGCCCACGACTACAAGCTCGGTG
>DATEIF010000544.1:0-16303 GCA_035279205.1 Vineibacter sp. | reverse complement strand
TACGCGCTGCCGCGCGCGTCCGATGTGCCGTCGTTCCAGATCGCTTATCACTCGGTGCCGGCCACGACCAACGTGCTGGGCGCCAAGGGCTGCGGCGAGGCCGGCTGCGCGGGCTCCCTGCCGTCGGTGATGAACGCGTTGGTCGACGCGCTGGGCGGCACGCACATCGACATGCCGGCCACGCCGGAGAAGGTGTGGGCGGCGCTGCAAGCGCGGTAGCCCCCTTCGCCCCCAGGCGCCGTGGACCCTCCTGTGCGACAGCGATAGTCGCGCAGGGTCCACACCACGGTGCGCGTGGTCGCGCCAATTCTCAGAATCCCGCGTTATCCGTCGCCTTGGCCGTCGAGTCGTTCACCCACTTGCCGCCGGTCTTCTTGAACCGGAGGTGGATGCGCCAGGGAAAGAAGTCGGAGATGCGGACCCAGGTGCCGGCGAGCTCGACGCGGGCGAATTCGCGGAAGTGCATGCGCCATTCGAACGTGTCGTTGTTGGACGCGGCGCTGTGGGCGATGCCGACAGCGGGCGAGTCGAAGCCGTTGAGAATGCCGCCGTTCGTATAGGGGTTGTTGTTCTCGTCGCCGACCGAACGGTCGTCGTTGCCCTCGACGTCGTTAGTGGGGAATGCGGCGGTCGCCATCGGCGGCGGCTGAGTGAAGTCAGCGTTAGCGATGCTCGCCGGGTTCAGCACCTTGGTCTTGATTTGACGCGAACTGTCCCATTTGAGCGTAGCACCACTGGCGAGCGGCACGCCGAACAGCGGATGGTTGCCACCGGGAGGGTTGGTGGTCTTGGGGCCGCTGAGATCGGGACGGTCGGCGTCGGTGATGATCGACGCGGGCCGGATGGTATGGAAGAAATTGAAGCCGCCGGTGATGAAGCCGCCAGTCTTGCCGCCGCCGACATTCACCTCCGAATAGGCGATCGGCACATCGGTCGTGGTGATCGTGGCCCAGACCACCCACACGCGCAGGTCGGCCTGCTGGATGCCGCCGACCTTGATGCGCACCTCTGTCTTGGCAAAACCGGTCTTGGGCACGGTGACACTCAGTGGATCGCCCGTCACCGCGGTCCCACCGCCCTCCCATACCAGCTTGCTGCGCATACGCGGCGTGTCAGGCGAGATGACGGCCGTCAGCGTCACATTGCCTGACCCTTGCGGCGTCACGTAATGCGTGATCAGCGGATTGCCGGTCGGCGGAATCAGCGTGGCGCCCGTGACGGTCACGCGCTGGACGACCCAGGGGATCATGATCTTGTCGCCGGGGAAGATCAGGTTGGGATCGGGCCGCTTGGCCTTGAAGCCGGCGTTCTCCGGGCTGTTGTAGATCGTGCGCCAATCGTCGAAGCCGTGATCGTGCGCGATCTTCGTGAGGTTATCGCCCTTCTTGACAATGTATTCGGCGCCCATGGCTGTCCCTCGCCATCGATTCGGTCCGCGCAGGCACAGGGGAACCACCCCCGCCGGAAGCAGGCCCACAACACGCTTGGTATGAACTTTTGCCCACCGGACGCCTCTGTCCCGACCGGGACAGGCGGCGTCAAAATAAACGAATCGAATGCAAATCCTGCCTCACAGCGGACACCATCGGCCGTCACCAGACGGCGACCGCTGACACCGACACGAGCCAGCGCGCGATCGCGCAGTGCGCCACGACGCCGCCGTCAGCGCGGCACCACTCAGGGGCGGTTCTTCTCCGCCCATGCCTTGCTGGCCTGCAGCACACGCCCGATGTCGGCCGCCGATTCCGGATTGACGGCACCGAACTGCAGACCGGTGTGCTTCGCGAGCGCCGCCGTCAGCGCCTCGTTCAGTTCCTTCTGCAGCACCTTCGTCTCGCTGTCGCCCGTGTACGCGACCTGGTTGGCCTCAAGCGCCGCGATCAGGTGCGGCACCGAGCCGCGATCGCCGATCTCGACCAAGGCGCGTGCGGCCTTGACCTTCATCTCGAGGAATTTCTGGTCGAGCGCGCGCGCAACCAGCGCGGCGTCGCGTCGGCTGATCGCTTCGCTGAGCGCCTGATCGGCGGTCGCGAAGTCGGGGCTCAGGAGCTTCGTGAGGTCTTGGGCCATAGCGCAGCCTCCAGTGGTGATATGCGCAGCGGGGATGGCCGCCAGCGCCAGAAGCAGGACCGTCCGACGCAAACACGTATTCCGTTGCGGCATTGACCGACGTCCTCCGTGTCAAAAGCCCGCGTTGTCGGTCGCCTTGTTGGTTCCGTTATCGACCCACTTGCCGCCTGTCTTGCGCCATTTCATGTGGATCCGCCACGGAAAGAAATCCGAGAAACGGTGCCACGTGCCGGCCAGTTCCACGCGCGCGAACTCACGGAACTGGATGCGGCGCTCCCAGGTGTTGCCGTCGGCGCCGGCGCTGTGGGTGATGCCCATGCCCGGCGTGTCGACACCTTGCAGCATGGCGCCGTTGGTATACGGGTCGTTGTTCTCCTCGTTGGGCGTGCGGTCGTCATTGCCTTCGATGTCGCTGACCGGGAACGCCGCGACAGCGACCGGCGCCGGCTGCGCGAAGGCCGTGTTGGCGAGGCCATTCGGGTTCAGGATCTTGGCCCTGATCTGGCGCGAGTTGTCCCACTTGCGATTGGCGCCGCCGCTCAGCGGCACGCCCGTCAGGGGATGCAGGCCACCCGGCGGCGGTGTCACGTTGGGACCGCTCAGATCAGGCCGGTCGACATCCGTGATCACCGATGTCGGATGGATGCTGTGGAAGAAGTTGTAGCCGCCCGTGATGAAACCGCCGACGCCGGCACCGGCGAGGTTCACCGGTTCGCTGTAGGTGATCGCGATGTCGGTGACGGCGATCGTTGCCCAGATCACCCACACCCGGATGTCGGCCTGGAGCAGGCCGCCGATCTTGATCTTCACCTCGTTCTTCGCCCAGCCGATCTTGGGCACCGTGGCACTGAGCGGGTTGCCGGCGACCGGTGTCGCCCCTTCCCACGTGATCTTGCTGCGCATGCGCGGCGTGTCAGGTGTGATGACGGCGGTCAGCGTCACGTCGCCCGAGCCCTGGGGCGTCACGAAATGGATGATGGCCGGGTTGCCGGCCGGCGGGATCAGGGTCGCACCCGTCGCCGTCACGCTCTTGACGACCTGGGGAATGATGATGCGGTCGCCGGGATGGATCAGATCAGGATTGGGCCGCTTGGCCTTGAAGGCGACATTCTCAGGGCTGTTGTAGATGGTGCGCCAGTCATCGAAACCATGATCGTGGGCGATCTTCGTCAGGTAATCGCCCTTCTTGACGATGTATTCGGCACCCATCGATGACTCCGGCGTCGGTTCAACTCGGTTGCAAGGGTGGCAACACGCGAACTACCGGTGCACTCACTCATATTTATCATTCCTAAGAAAATGAGTCAATACTCATTACAATGCCGAAGTTCACTTCCGCCCGTAAAGGTCTGCGGCGGCGGCCCGGCTGATCTTGCCGTTGGCGACATCGGCGCGCACCTGGGCTTCGTCACGTTGCCGAGGATCGCCGTAACCGCCGCCGCCTGCCGTCTCGACGATCAGCCGGTCACCCGGTTTCAGCACAGTGACCTGCTTGGAAGGCACCACCTCCTCGCTGCCGTCGGCGCGGCGGATCACCGAGCGTGCCGGTGCGCCGGCCTCGCCGCCGCGCGAGCCGGCGGCCGTGCAGAAGTGCCGTTCGCCGCGATGCGTCAGGGTGGTCTCGGCCTGCAGCACTTCGAATTCCTTGACCAGGCCCAGTCCGCCGCGCTGCGTGCCGGCACCGCCCGAGTCGGGCCGCAGCGCCAGCCGCGTGACGCGCAGCGGCGCCTCCATCTCCAGCGCCTCGACCGGCAGGTTCATGCAGTTGGTGGCGTCGGTTTCGATCACGTCGGCGCCGTCAGACCGCATGCTCGCGCCGCTGCCGCCGGCGATCAGTTCGCCGACCACGAAATTGCCGCTGCCGTCGGGCTTGCGCCCGCCGAATGCCAGCGTCAGCAGCTCGCCCGCCGAGTCGGCGGGCACCTTCTGCGGCAACGCCTCCTTGAACGCACCCAGGATGCAGCCGGTGATCCGCTTGATGGTCGCGGTGCGCGAGCCGACGGGCGCCGGTTCCTGTGGATTGACCAAGGTGCCGGCGGGCAGGTTCAGGCTGACCGGCCGGAAGCAGCCGGCGTTGGTCGGAATGGTGGGATCGGTCAGCGCACGGACGGCGAAATAGGCCGCCGCCTGGCTGCCCGACTTCACGACATTGAACGGGCCTTTGAGCTGGCCACTGGTGCCCTGGAAGTCGCAATGAATGGCGCCGTCCTTCACCGTGGCCGCGACCTCGATGCGGATGCGCTTGTCGAGCTCGATGCCGTCATTGTCGAGGTAGTCGACGCAGCGGTAGGTGCCCGGCGGAATGGCCTTGAGCGCATCGCGCGTCATCGCTTCGGAGCGGTCCAGCAGTTCCTGAAAGATCGCCTGCAGGTGATTATGGCCGTAGGTCTCGGCCAGATCGGTCATGCGCCGTGCGCCGATGCTGCAGCCGGCGATCTGCCCGTTGAGGTCGCCCATCACCGTGTCGGGAATGCGCACGTTGAGACGGATCATCTTGACCAACGTCTCGTTCATGCGGCCGGCGTCGCGCAGCTTGAGCGGCGGGATGCGCAAGCCCTCCTGGAAGATCTCGGTGGCGTTGGTCGGGATCGAGCCCGGCGTCATGCCGCCGACGTCCTGGTGGTGCGTCATGGCAGCGGAAAGCGCGATCGGGTGGCCCTGCACGAACACCGGCATCACCAACGCGATATCCGGCAGATGCGTGCCGCCAAGATACGGATCGTTCATGATGTAGACGTCGCCGTCGCTCATCGTGTCGAGCGGAAACTCCTTCAGCAGCGTCTCGACGATCGGAATGAGCGTGGCGAGGTGAATGGGCACCGCGCAAGCCTGGGCCAGCGTTTCGCCGCCGATGGTGAACAGAGCCGCCGACGCATCGAGCCCCTCCTTCACGATCGGCGAGAACGAGCTGCGCAGCAGCGTCGATTCCATCTCGTTGGCGATGCCTTCCAGCTTGTGGCGAACGACTTCCACGGTGATGGGATCGAGCTGGGCCGCATGCGTATGCCGGGTCATCGCGGGTGGCTCCTTATGGGACCGGCCGTCATCGCAAGCGTACCGGTCATCCCGAGCGTAGCGAAGATCTCCTGGGAAAGACGCACCCATGCGCCAATCGCGGGAGATCCCTCGCTGCGCTCGGGATGACGGGTTCGCTCGAGACAGGGCTAGGCATGTGTCAGAATCAGGTTGCCGGCCGGATCGACTGTTGCCTGCCAACCCGGCTCGACCAGGGTGGTGGTGTCGGTCTGCTCCACGATCGCCGGGCCGCGAAAGGCGAAGCCTGGCGGCAACGCGGCGCGATCGAACAAGGCGGCGTCGACGAAATCGGCGGCGTCCGCCACCCGCACCCGCCGCGTCCCCTTGTGCGGTGAGTCGGCGGTCGGCAGGCCCGGCGCACTGTCGAGACGATCCTCGCCGCCCGCCTGGTGTACACTGCGCAGATTGACGATACGCGCCGGCGTGCGCGTGGCATGACCGTAGACCCGGTCGTGGTTCTCCAGGAAATCGTCGTACAGGCGGGCGAGCGGATCCGGGGCCTCCAGGTGCAGCGGCACTTCCAGCGTGTAGGACTGTCCGGCGTAGCAGACGTCGGCCAGGTACTGGATGGCCACCGCCGCGCCGTTCAACCGTTCCTTGGCCATCAGGCGCGCGCAATCCCGATCCAGCGCGGTGAGCACCGCGTGCAGGTCGGCGAGGGAGGCATCGGCCACCGTGCGGCCGAAGGCGGCGGAGACTTCATGCTCGACCGGTGCCGACAGGAGTCCGATCGCCGACAGCACGCCGGGCATGCGCGGCACCAGGACGCGGCCGATGCTCATGTCGCGCGCCAGCGCCGTGGCATGGACGGCGCCGCCACCACCCAGGGCCAGCAACGTGAACTGGCGCGGATCGAGGCCCTGGCGGATCGACACCAGGCGGATGCCTTCGGCCATCTGGGCGTTCAGCACGCGATGGATGCCCAGCGCTGCCTGCTCGACCGTCAGCTTCAGCGGCGTTGCGATTCTGTCCGCAATCGCCTGCCGGGCGCGGTCGGGATTGAGCTTCAGCGCGCCGCCCGCGAAGTAATCAGGATTCACATAGCCCAGCACTAGCGACGCATCCGTCACCGTGGGCTCGGCACCGCCGCGATCGTAGCAGGCCGGGCCCGGGTCGGCGCCGGCCGAGTGCGGGCCCACGCGCAGGCCGCCGCCGCGATCGATCCAGGCGATCGAGCCGCCACCTGATCCGATCGAATTCACATCGACCATGCCGACGCGCACCGGGTAGCCGTCAATGACGCCCTCCGAGCGGATCAGCGCCCTGCCCCGGCTGATCAGCGCGATGTCGCAGCTCGTGCCGCCGATATCGACGGTGATCAGGTCATCGATCCCGGCCGAGGCGCCGGCGATGCGGGCACCGATCACACCCGCAGCAGGACCGGAGAGGAAGAGACGCACCGGCCGTTGCCGTGCCACCTCCGACACCATCAGGCCGCCGCGCGACTGCATGACCTGCAGGGGCGCCGCAATGCCGCCATCGACCAGCCCGCGCTCCAGCCGCGCCAGATAGCGATCGATCACTGGTTTCACATAGGCGTCGAACGCCGTCACCACGGTCCTCTCGTACTCGCGGAAGGCCGGATCGACCTCGTGAGACACCGCGACCTTCACGTCGGGGTAGGCCGCCTGCACGATGTCGCGGGCGCGCTTTTCGTGTGCCGGATTGACGAACGAGAACAGGAAGCAGATGGCGATCGCCTCGACGCCCTCGGCCACCAGCGCGTCGGCCGCACGACGCACCGATGCTTCATCGAGCGCCACCAGCACCGAACCATCGGCAGCAACGCGCTCGCGCGCTTCCTGGCGGCGGGCGCCCGGCGCCAGGAACGACGGTGTCTCAGCCTCCAGGATGACGCTGTACATCTGGTGGCGCATCTGGCGCCCGATCTCCAGCACGTCGCGAAAGCCCTCGGTGGTGATGATGCCGGTGCGAGCCCCCTTGCGCTCGAGGACTGCGTTGGTGGCAACGGTGGTGCCATGGGCGAAGCGCGCGATGTCGGCCGGCGCGACACCCCAGTCGCGTGCCATCAACGCGATCGACTGCAGGACGGCCTGGCTTTGATCATGTCGGGTGGTGGGCAGCTTCACGAAGCGCAAGGTGCCATCGGCCAGCCGGCACACCACGTCAGTGAAAGTGCCGCCGATATCGACGCCGATCTGCACACCGGTCGCCATGAATTCCCCCGGTCGCTGCCGCTGGCGCGAGCCTTGCACGGTCACGGGTCGCGTGCAATCACGCCTGCCCCAGCACGTCCCGCCGCCGCAGCTCCAGCGCTTCAGCATAGCGGCGCAGCGCGTGCGCCTCGGACAGCAGGCCGACCACCTGCCGTGTCTCGCGCGAGTCGGCAACAGCCAGCGCCTCGGCCTCGGTACGGTCGAACAGCTCGACGGCTTCTTTGATCGTCATGTGGGCCAGCAGCACATCGTCGGCATGGTGCAGGATCGTGCCCACAGCGCCAGTGTCGGCAAGCTCTGCGGCGTGGGCTTCGGCCACCATCACCAGCCCGGCGTAGCGACCCTCGGCGTCGACGGCCACGACCTGCGTGGTCGAGCCGAGCGGAAATGCCTCGCGAAAGGCCGACAGCGTCGTGTCGGCCGGCACGGTGCGCACGTCGTGGCGCATCATGCGGCCGACCGTGAGGTCGCGGATCCAGCCGACGTCGGCGGCACTGCGGATGGTCTCGCCGCGCAGATGGAAGCGCCAGGTCGCGAACGAATAGCCGAAGGTCTCGCGCGTCACCTGCGTGGCGATGATCACTGCCACCAGCACCGCCGTCGTCAGCCCGAAATTGCCGGTGGTCTCCAGCGCGATGAACGTCATGGTGAGCGGCCCGCCGATCACGCTGACCGACAGGGCACCCATGCCGATGATGGCGTAGGCGCCCGTATCGAGGCCCAGCGATGGCCACACGGCGCTGAGCCCCGACGCAAACAGCTGGCCGCCCAGCGCGCCCAGCAGCAGCGAGGCAAAGAACAGGCCACCGCGGAAGCCCGAGCCCAGCGACACCACCGAGGCCAGCGCCTTCAGCCCGAAGACCAGCGCGATGGCCCACAGCGAGCGGTCGAGCACGCCGGCGAGATGCAGGGCGCCGTGGCCTGACGACATCACCTGCGGCGAGGCCAGCGCCAGCAGTCCGACGACGAGCCCACCCAGCGCCGGCCGCAGCGACACTGGAATGCGCGCGCGGCCGAACAGGGATTCGCAGAAGGCGACGCCACGCATCAGCGCGATGCCGAAGCCCGCCGCCAGCAGGCCGAGGATGCCGGCGATGACCAGGTCGTGGCCGGCAACGGCAGCGGTGTTGGCAGCGACGATGCCCAGCGACGCCGGCGCCACCGCCTGCGCCATGACATGCCCCAGCAGCGCCGCCAGCCCGACCGGCGCCAGGCTCGCCACCGAATAGCTGCCGATGATGAGCTCGAAGGCGTAGAACGCGCCGGCGAGCGGCGCGCCGAAGGCGGCGGCGATGGCGCCGGCGGCGCCGCAACCGACCAGCACCCGCAGATCACCGCGGCGCAGGCGAAACTTGCGCCCGATGGACGAGGCGATGCCGCTGGCGAGCTGGGTGTAACCCGCTTCCAGGCCGACCGAGGCACCGACGCCGCTCGACCAGATCGTCTGGCCGGCCACCAGCAGGCTGCCGCGGAAAGACATGCGACCGCCATGCAGCGCATTGGCCTCGATCGGGTCGACCTCGCGGCCGGCGCGCCAGCGCGCGATCAGCGCCATCACCAGGCCGAACAGCAGGCCACCGGCCAGCGGTACCGCCAGCGCCCGCATGGGATCGAGCAGCGCATGCGCCGACAGGCGCTGGCCGGGCGCCAGGTCGAAAAACAGGCGGTGCAGGAAGTCGACGCCGGCGCTCATGGCGCCGACCACGAGGCCGGCACCGGCGCCGATGGCGGCGGCCAGCACGACGAGGCTGATCTCGCGCGAGCGCACCAGCGCGCGCAGCCGGCGCGGAATTTCAAAGGTGATCTGCGGTGGTCGCATTGCGATGCAGTATGGATGGAAGGACCTGCCCTGTTCTTCCGCCTGAATGCGTCGTTTTGCGGGCCGTCCACGCCGGCATCATACGATCGGCTGACGTGCAGCTGCGACCAGAGGGGTACAATCGGCGCGGCGCGATGGGGGAGCCGGCACCATGTTTCGCATCGCCTCGTTCAACGTCGAGAACCTGTTCGACCGGCCCAAGGCGCTGAACGGCGCCACATGGGCGGAAGGCCGTCCGATCCTGCAGGCGTACAAGGAAGTGAACGAACTGTTCGCGCTGGATCCCTACACGGAGCCGACCAAACGGCGCATCCGCGATCTGCTGATCGCGCTCGACATCTATGCCGTCAACCAGCACGGGGCCGTTCGGCGCAAATTGGTCAAGGATCCGACCTGGGCGTGGCTGCGCAAGAATCGCGGCAGTTTCGATCGTGAGCCCGCCGATACGACCAAGAGCGTCGAGATCATCGCCACGGGTCGTTCCGACTGGATCGGCTGGGTCGAGCTCGCCAAGGAGCCCGTGGACGAGACGGCGACCCGAATGACAGCGAAGGTCATCCTCGAACTCGAGGCCGACATCATGGGCGTCGTCGAGGCCGAGGACCGGCCGGCGCTCGCTCGCTTCAACCGCGAACTGCTGGGCGGGCGCTACCGGCACGTGATGCTGGTCGACGGCAATGACGATCGCGGCATCGATGTCGGCATCCTGACCCGCGACAGATTCGACATCGCCACCATCCGCTCCAACGTCGATGCGCTCGACCCCGCCACCGGCAAGCCGATCTTCGATCGCGACTGTCCGCAATACCAGGTCGTGACGCCCGATGGTGCGGTCGTGCACGTGCTGCTCAACCACTTCAAGTCGCAGTCCGGCGGTGGCGGCGCGCGGCGCAAGCTGCAGGCAACAGAGGTGCGCCGCATCGCCGACGGGCTGGTCGCCGCAGGCCAGCATGTCGTGGTCGCCGGTGATCTCAACGAAGGCCCGGCCCAGGAAGGTGCCTTCGCCGAGAATCTACGGCCCCTCGTGACGAACAACAGTCCACTGATCCCGTGCTACACGCTCGATGGCTTCGATGTCGGCAGCAAGCCGGGCACGTTCGACGCCTGCGGCTTGCGCAACCGGCTCGACTACATCCTGATCTCCGACAGCCTGCGCCCGCACTTCGCCGGCGGCGGCATCTTCCGCAAGGGCCTGTGGGGCAGCCGGGTGACACGCCCCACCGCGTGGGAGACCTACCCGGAGATCACGCGGTCAGCTGAAGGCGCGTCCGATCACGCCGCGATCTTCGTCGATCTCGACCTGTGACGGCAGCAGACCGGCGCGGGACACGGGCGCCACCCGCTCGACATAACAAAGGCACGCCTGCGCATCAGGCCGCCTGGCCCAGTCGCGGCAGCCCGATCTGACAACAGACGGGACTATTCCCCACCCATTCCCGGCAGCCAGCCGTGCTATCCTTTCCCGAAGCAAAGGAAGCCATCGTTGGAAGAACTGATTCTGATCGCGACGCCGATCGCCGCCGTTCTTGCCGCGGGTTTCGTCTGGAACAAGACGCGGCAGCGCCTGGGAAACGTGCCGGCAGGATTGCTGTCGCTGGTGGCCGCCGCTGTGGTCGGTAGCGCCATTGCGCTCTCAGGTCACTTCGCCCGCATTGCGCTGACGCACGCGTCGGATGATTACGCCTGGGATCAGATCCGTGCCGGCTTGCAAAAGGCCGACGTCGGCATCGCGGCGTTTTTCGAAGCCGATCCAGTTCTCGAACAGGCGTTCAGGCAGGGAATCGTGCCCCTGTACCGCCAGTACCGCAACGACCCGGACCGCCTGCGGGCGGCGTCGGAGCAATTCGGCGCCAGCCTGTTCCGCACCATCATCGCGCCCAAAGCCATGCATGGCAGTGCCGAGTCGGTGCTCGAATGGGGTCAGGCCCAGACTGCGTATCTGAAGGAGCTGGCGGCGATCTCCAAGCAGTATTGCGGCGAGGTCGCCATCGGCAGCAATGCCTCGCTCGCCAAGATCGGCAAGCGCATCGCACCCGCGCTCAACCGGGTGCTGGCGGCGACGGTGTCAGCCTACAAGTCCAGCGACCCCAAGAACCTGATGCCGACCGACAGCGACATGGAACCCGTCTGGAAGGAGGTCTTCCTCGGCGCCGGCACACCCTTTACGCCGGACGACGTCGCTGCTTTTGAGCAGATCATGACGATTCCTGCCGAGCGGGCCTGCGATCTCACATTGGCGTTCATGGCCCGCGTCCTCGCCCTGCCTGCCGGCGAGCGCACGATGACACTGCGTTGGGTGTTGCGCGAGGTCGGCAAGGGCTAGCCCGGCATCGGGCGAGGACCTCGCTGTCCGCTTACATTGAAAGTGGTTGCGCAGTAATTTCTGGGATCAAAAATCGTAGCACGGTACACGCCAAAGTCGCGGATCAGCGTCCCCGCCCATTGCGTGGATGCGGTCTTGCCGGCGCGCTCAGCGGACAGAGGCATCGAGCCGGCTGATTCCAGCGTGCTAATCGCGGGCAATTTGGATCCGTCGGCCCGGCACCACAGCCACCCCAAGCCGTTGCATTTGAAAGCGCGGGCAACCGAGACCGCGCCTTCTTGCGTAGAACTGCCGTCATCCCGTCGGTCAACGTCGCGTGTCGGCGTCTTGTCTTACAAGCCGTTCTTTTGTCCCATTCCGACGCGCGTCGACGGCCGATCTCGCCAGGTAGGGAGGAACTCATGGACCGCATCCTCAACCTGCAATTCTACCTGTCCCAATGGGACTCCGCGCGGAGCTGGCTCGCCGACAATGCGCTGCTGCTCAGCGTGAGCACGATCGGACAGGTGATTGTTGTTGTCGGCACGTTCCTTGCCGCGCGGCTCATTGCGCCGCGCGTCCGGGCAATGCTGGTGCGCACCACGCAGGGCCGTCGACTGGAACCGCAATTGCGGCGCGCCGTCGGCGCCATCGCGCCGCTGGCGCTGCCGGTGGCGTGGCTGGCTCTGCTGTGGCTCGTGCTTCTGATCGCAACCCAGGCCGACCTGCCCCGTCACATCATGACGATCGTGGTCAGCTTGCTGACGGCCTGGGTGGTGATCAGGCTCACGGCCTCGCTGGTACGCGATCCGGTGTGGTCACGGTTCGTGACCCTGGTCGCCTGGACCATCGCCGCTCTCAACATCCTGGGCCTGCTCGAACCGACGATGGCGATGCTTGATGGCATCGCCGTCACCGTGGGTGGCTTGCGCATCTCGGCGCTGACCGTCGTGAGAGCCATGCTGTCACTGGCGCTGCTGCTGTGGGTCGCAACGCTGGCCAGCCGCGTGCTGGAGCGTCGCATCACCTCGTCGCCCAACCTGACGCCCTCGCTGCAGGTGCTGACCACCAAGCTGCTCAAGATCGTGCTGGTCGCCCTTGCCATCGTCGTCGCCTTGCGGACGGTCGGCATCGACCTGACCGCCTTCGCGGTGTTCACCGGCGCAATCGGCGTCGGCATCGGCTTCGGCCTGCAGAAGGCGGTGTCGAACTTCATCAGCGGCATATCCATCCTGATCGACAAGTCGATCAAGCCCGGCGACGTGATCTCGGTCGGCGACACCTATGGCTGGGTCAGTTCGCTCGGCGCACGCCATGTTTCGGTGATCACCCGCGACGCGACCGAGTACTTGATTCCCAACGAGCAACTGGTTTCACAGCAGGTGGTCAACTGGTCGTACAGCAACTTCGAAGTCCGGCTCAAGCTGCCGCTGGGAATCGGCTACGGCGCCGACGTGCGCCTCGCGATCTCACTCTGCGAGCAAGCCGCCAGCGAGACGCCCCGTGTGCTGGAGACACCGAAACCCGTATGCCTGGTGAAGGGGTTCGGCGACAGCGCGATCAATCTCGAGCTTCGTATCTGGATCAACGATCCGCGAAATGGCGTCTCCAATGTGAAGAGCGAGGTGTTCCTGCGGCTCTGGGACAAGTTCCGCGCGCACGCCATCGAGATCCCCTTCCCGCAGCGCGACCTCCATCTGAAGACGCTACCCGAGATCCATATCGCGACGCGTCATGCCGAGCGCGAGTCGACCGCCTCGCGGCAGCTCGAACCTGTCAACCCGTAGAGGCGGTCATGTGCGACCGGCCCTCCCCTACACCCGGATGCATGCCACCTGATGGGTCGGCCGCACCTCGCGGCAGTCGGGCACGGCGTCCTTGCAGGCCTCGATGGCGATCGGGCAGCGCGGGTGGAAGACGCAGCCCGGCGGCGGCCGCAGCGCGCTGGGCACCTCGCCGCCCAGCACGGTGCGCTGGCGGTTGGCCTCGACTTCGGGATCGGGGATCGGCACCGCCGACAGCAGCGCCTGTGTGTAGGGGTGCAGCGGCTCGGCGTAGAGCGTGGCGCGGTCGGTGAGCTCGGCCATCTTGCCGAGATACATCACGGCGACGCGGTCGGAGATGTGGCGCACCACGGAGAGGTCGTGGGCGACGAAGAGATAGGTCAAGCCGAACTGCTCCTGCAGCGACTCCAGCAGGTTCACGATCTGGGCCTGGATCGAGACGTCGAGTGCCGACACCGGCTCGTCGCAAATGATCAGCGACGGCTCGGTGGCAAGCGCCCGGGCGATACCGACACGCTGGCGCTGGCCGCCGGACAGCTCGTGCGGATAGCGCCCGGCCATCGACGGCAGCAGGCCGACCACCGACAGCAGCTCGCGCACGCGATCGTGGCGCGCCTTGCGCTCGGGCACGATGGCATGCACCGCCATCGGCTCGTCGAGCATCTGGCCCACGGTCATGCGCGGGTTCAGCGAGCTGTAGGGATCCTGGAAGATCACCTGGATCTTGCGGCGCACGACGCGGATCTCGGCCGCCGACAGGGTCATGAGATCGCGGCCTTCGAAGATCACCTGGCCGCTGGTCGGCCGCTCCAGCAGCAGGATGCAGCGGCCGGTGGTGGTCTTGCCGCAGCCCGATTCGCCCACCAGGCCCAGGGTCTCGCCGCGACGGATCGTGAAGGAGACGCCATCGACCGCCTTCACCACCGCCGCCGGGCCGCCGAACAGGCCGCCGCCGACCGGGAAGTGCTTCACCAGGTTGCGCACCTCGAGGATGACGTCACCCTCTGGCACCTTAGCCTCCCACCACTTCGCGATGGGTTCCGCGCTCTCCCGCCGCCGCGCGAGCGTCGAGGGTGTCCGCCACCCAGCAGGCCGAGAGGTGGGCACCGCCGACCGATTGCAGCGGCGGCGCCTCCTGCCGGCAGCGATCGATGGCGTAGGCACAGCGCGGCGCGAAGGCGCAGCCGCGCGGCAGGCGCGTGAGGTCGGGCGGCTGGCCCTGGATCGGCGCCAGGCGTTCGCGCTTGGGCTCGTCCAGCCGCGGCACCGAGCGCAACAGGCCCAAGGTGTAGGGATGGCGCGGATTGGCGTAGATCTCGCGCGCCGTGCCGCGCTCGACGATGCGGCCGGCATACATCACGTTCACGCGGTCGGCGTAGCGCGCCACGACGCCGAGATTATGCGTGATGATCAAGGTGGCGGCGCCGACCTGGCGCGACAGGTCCTTCATCAGGTCGAGGATCTGGGCCTGGATGGTGACATCGAGCGCGGTGGTCGGCTCGTCGGCCAGGATCAGGTCGGGACTGCAGGAGAGCGCGATCGCGATCATCAGCCGCTGGCGCATGCCGCCGCTGAACTGGTGCGGGTACTGGCGCAGGCGGCGCGCCGCGTCGGGGATGCCGACCAGCCCCAGCACCTCAATGGCACGGGCACGGGCCTGTGCCTCGCTGTAGCCGAGATGGATCTCGCAGGCCTCGGTGATCTGGCGGCCCACGGTGAGCACCGGATTGAGCGACGTCATGGGTTCCTGGAACACCATGGCGATCTCGCGACCGCGGACCTGGCGCATCTCCTCTTCCGACAGCGCCAGCAGGTCGCGATCCTTGAACAGGATGCGGCCGCCGGTGATGCGCCCGGCGGGCTGCGAAACCAGGCCCATGATGGAGAGCGCACTTACCGACTTGCCGCAGCCCGACTCGCCCACCAGCGCTACGGTCTCGCCGGCGCGCACGTCCCACGACACGCCGTCGACCGCGCGCACGATGCCGCCCGCGGTCGAGAACTCGGTGCGCAGATCGCGGACCTCGAGCAGCGTCGCGTCGGTCACCGGCATCCCTCACCCCGTCCGCAGCTTGGGGTCCAGCGCATCGCGCAGCGAATCGCCGAACAGGTTGAAAGCGAAGACCGCAAGGCTGATCGCCAGGCCCGGGAACAACGCCATCCAGGGCGCCGTCTCGGCGAACTCGACGGCGGCGCCGCGCAGCATCAGGCCCCAGGCCGCGATCGGCTCCTGTACCCCCAGGCCCAGGAACGACAGCGACGCCTCGAGCAGGATCGCCTGGCCGAGGAACGAGGTCAGCATGATCAGGTAGGGCGCCATCACATTGGGCAGCATGTGGCGCAGGATGATGCGGGCATGGCTGAAGCCGGCGGCGCGCGCCGCATCGACATAGGGCATCTCGCGAATGGAAAGCGCGCTGGAGCGGATCACCAGCGCGCAGCGCGGGATCATCGGCGCCGTCATGGCCATGATCAGGTTCGGTAGCGTGTTGCCGAGGATCGCCACCATGGCCAGCGCCAGGATGATCAGCGGGAAGGAGATGAAGATATCCATGAAGCGCTGCACGACCAGATCGGTGCGGCCGCCGAAATAGGCGCTGCCGACACCCAGCACGGCGCCCAGGGTCGAGCCCACGAAAGCGGCACCGAAGCCGACGATCAGCGCCGTCTGCGAGCCATAGATGATGCGCGACAGCACATCGCGGCCGTAGGCGTCGGTGCCCAGCCAATGCTCGGCGCTGGGCGGCGCCAGCATGGCCGCGAAGTCGATGGCCAGCGGATCATAGGGCGCGATCACGTCGGCCGACACCGCCACCAGGATCATCAGCACCACGACGGCGGCACCGATGGCGCCCAGCGGCCGGCGGCGGCAGAAATCCAGCACGGCGTCGCGCCAGCTGCGCCGATGCTCGGGTGCCGGGGTGTCCAGGCTGGCGATGTCGGTGGTGGTGGTCATGGTGGCTGCCAAGCTTCCCCCTCCCCCCTTGTGGGGGAGGGTTGGGGAGGGGGGGCCTCCAGACGAGGCGCCGAGTGTGGGGCACCCCCCTCCCCGACCCTCCCCCACAAGGGGGGAGGGGGAAGAAGCGTGCAGGCCCACCATGAAGCGATTTCCTCC
>DATEIF010000543.1:0-10515 GCA_035279205.1 Vineibacter sp. | reverse complement strand
TCAGGCCTGGTCGGCGGCACCGGAGCCTCCTCAGACCGCGGCGCCACCGACACCAGAGGCGACGGCAAATCCGGCAGGGCGACGGACGGTGGTCGCGCCCCGGCAGCCTCGCCATTCCAGCTCGCGCCGGGCGGGAGCTGTTGCGCGGCATCACGGTCAAAGGCAACCAAGGCCTCGGCTGGCCCGGTGCCGGCGAAGGCCGCTGCCATATTGGTCGTTGGATCGTTCAACACCGGCCAACCATGGCGATAGTTGTCGAGCAGCGCCACCACGATACGACGCAATTCGAAGCTCGTCAGCGTCACACCGCGGGTGCGGAAGTAACCATGGACCAGCTCACCCAGCCGGTAAGCGATGTCGCCGGCCGACATGCCGCCGCGCAGGGTGTTGTCGACCGGCTCCCGCAGCTGCGCGACGAGGGACGTCCAGGTCTCCTCGAGCTGTCGGCCGCGGTCATCACCGGATGGTTCCGGAAAGATGGCGCTATAGCCACTGCCCGTGGCGCCATCGGCTGGCGCCGCCAGCGGCCGATCGAGGATCGCCCGAAGCTCCGAGACACCGTGAGGACGCATCGTGAATTCCGGGGACGACGATGGACGCAATTAGGTTCAAAGTGGACAGAGAATACCTTGCATTGGCCACAATTGACACGAAAAAGATAATAAGTTTCCGTGGGTTAGTGATATTTCGACAAAAGCGGTGCACATGGAATCAGTTACGGTAGGTCGTTGACGTGAAACGTTAATTTATCGCGAAAGCGATGAACCCGCCATTCCCCATATGCTTGCGGCAGCGTATTGAAGCGTCGTCTGACAGAGATTGAGGATGGTAGCGCAGGCCGTGCCGCGGGAAGGACGTCGACTGCTGTCCGGCCCTGCCGACAGGGTGATTGTCCATGAACGCCTGCGCTGGAGTGGCAGTCTGGCGATCGCTCTGGGCCTGCATGTGGCCATCGTGGCGGCGCTGATCATCACGGCGAGCCCACGCCAGAGCCCCGTACCGGATGTCACCGAAATCGACCTTGCCCTGGTCGATCCGCCGCCGGCGCCGGAAGCCGTGCCCACGCCACCGCCCGACAAGCCTCTGGAGCCTCGGCCCGTACCGCCTGCCGACAACGCCGCACCACCCGTCCCGCCTGCACCGCCTGTCGACAGCGCCGCACCATCCGTTCCGCCGGCGCCGCCCGCCACCACGCCACCGCAGACGAGTGCGGCACCACAGCCGACGGCACCACCGCTGCCGTTCCACGACGGCGGATTTGCGATCGCGCCCGCCCCGGCGCCGACGACACCGCCGGCCGATCTTGCGGCGAAGGTTCCTTCGTTCCCCGATCCGCTCTCGTTGCGGCCACCGCAACCACCAGCACCACAGACCGCCACGGCCGCACCCGCCGCGCGCCTGTCACCGCTGGTCATCACGTCGAGTGCACCGTACGATCCGCGCCTGCCGTCCTATCCGACCGAAGCGCGCTCCAAAGGCGAACAGGGCGATGTGCTGATCGAGGTCGAGCTTGATCCCGGCGGCGCGCTGCGCAACGCTCGCATCAAGAAGTCCAGCGGTCACACGAGCCTTGATACAGCCGCGCTGCAATCGGCGCGCGGCCTGCGTTTCCGCCCACCGCGTCCGCCGCCCGGCATCGTGCTGCGGCACGCCATCCTGGTCGAGGTGCCTTTCAGTTTTCGATTGGAATGAACCGTCGCCGCTTGCATGGGACGGACAGTTCCGCCATGGTCCGCCGCGTTCGATCATCGCCAGGGGATACGCGCATGCGCTGGACCACATTGCTGACGGCCCTCGTCGCGCTCCTTGCCGTGAGCGCGAACGGTTTCGCTCAAAGCAAGACGGTGGCTCCGATGGACAAGGAAAACACGCTCTATATCGATCTCAAGGACGGCCGAGTCGTCATCCAGATGCGGCCGGACCTGGCGCCTAAGCACGTCGCGCAGATCAAGAAGCTGGCGCGCGAGGGCAAGTACGACGGCGTCGTGTTCCATCGCGTCATCGCCGGCTTCATGGCCCAGACCGGCGATCCCGACGGCACCGGCAGCGGCGGCATGGGCGATCGCCTGCCGGCGGAGTTCTCCAAGGAACCGCATGTGCGCGGCACGGCGTCAATGGCACGCACTAGCGATCCCAACAGTGCGCGCAGCCAGTTCTTCATCTGCTTCGACAAGGCCGACTTCCTCGACGGCAAGTACACCGTGTGGGGCAAGGTCGTGTCGGGCATGGAGTTCGTCGACAAGATCAAGAAGGGCGAACCGCCGCAGAACCCCGACAAGATGCTGAAGGTTCGCGTCGCCGCCGACGTCAAGGAATAGCCGCACAGGCGCCGACATGGCGCCGCCGGCAGACCGGCGGATACCGCCGGCGGCAGTGCTGCTGGGCACTGCCAGCGTGATCCCATGCGTCGCGGCAGCCATCGCCGCGACGCTGGCATCAAGCCCCACACTGCGTCTCTACGGTTACGTCGCGCTGATCAGCTACAGCGCCTGCGTCATCTCGTACCTCGGCGCCATCCATGGCGGCCTGGCGCTGCGCGATACGCCACTGTCCGCCGCACGCCTTGCCGCTGCGGCAACTGCGCCGCTGCTGGCCTGGCTGGCTTTGGCGCTGGGTGAGCGCAACGGGCTGCTGATGATGGCCGCGGTCCTGCTTCTCGTGCTGGCCTACGACATCACCGCAGCCCGTCGCGGTTGGATTGCTCCCTGGTATCCGCGCCTGCGCTGGCCGCTCACCGGCGTGATGCTGGTTTGCCTGCTGGCGACACGCCAGCTCGGCCCGATCTGAGGCCTCTACTTCGTGGTGAAGTGGAACGCCTTGGCGATGACCTGCCAGCGGCCATCGATCTTCAGCAGGGTCAGGTAGTCGGTGTAGTAGCGCGGCGGCAACTGGCACTCGACCTTGGCAAACGCCGTGGTCGGGCCACTGAAGTCGATCGATACGATCCGATCGCGCCGCTCGTCGCCCTTGGACTTGGCCGACGGACGGCTTTCCACCGCCTTGAACCAGTCTGCCCGCGGCAGGTCGGCGGCCGTGCCGTCGCTGGTCACGCTGTACAGATGCGAGGCCGGATGAAAGGCCTCGCCCAGCTTCCTGGTGTCGCCTTCGTACAAGCCATCGAAATACGTATGCAGAGTCTTTTCGACTTCAGCGATTTCCGATTGCATGGTTCCCTCCATTTCAACGCCCGCGGACAATAGCGGTGGCGCGAAACTTGCTGCAAGGGGGATGGGGGGTCGATCGGCCATGAGCATCCACGTCGCACTTCACCACCGCACCACGTACGTCTATGACCGGCCGACTACGCTGGGGCCGCAGATTGTACGGCTACGCCCGGCACCACACTGCCGAACGCCGGTCCTGTCCTATGCGCTGAGCGTCGAGCCCGGCGGACATTTCATCAACTGGCAACAAGACCCTCAGGGCAACTATCTCGCGCGCCTGGTCTTCCCCGAGCCGACCGCGCGCTTCGACGTCGCGGTCGACCTGGTCGCCGACATGGCGGTGATCAATCCGTTCGACTTCTTCCTCGCGCCCGACGCCGAGACGTATCCGTTTGAGTACGACCCGACGCTGTCGGCGGATCTCGCACCGTTTCGCAAGACAACGACACCAGGGCCGCGGCTGGCGGCGTGGCTGGCGCGGATCGACACGACGCCACGGCGAAGCGTCGATTTCCTGGTCGAGCTGAACCGCCGCCTGCAGCAGGACATCGGCTACGTCATCCGCATGGAGCCCGGCGTCCAGACGTTCGAGGAGACGCTGGGACTGGGCAAGGGATCCTGCCGAGATACCGGCTGGCTGCTGGTCAACATCCTGCGCCACCTCGGCTTCGCCGCCCGCTTCGTGTCCGGCTACCTGATCCAGCTCAAGGCGGATGAGAAACCGTTGGACGGCCCGGAAGGCCCGGCGCAGGATTTCACCGACCTCCACGCCTGGTGCGAGGTGTACCTGCCCGGCGCCGGCTGGATCGGCCTCGACCCGACATCCGGCCTGATGGCCGGTGAAGGCCACATTCCACTGGCCGCAACGCCCGAGCCGCAAAGCGCCGCGCCGATCGAAGGCCTGGTCGGCAAGGCCGAGGTCGATTTCTCCTTCACCATGTCGGTGGCGCGGATTCGCGAAACGCCGCGCACCACCAAGCCCTATGCCGAGGAAACCTGGAACCGGATCGTCGCCCTGGGCGACACCATCGATCGCGACCTTGCTGGCAGCCGCATGGGTTTGACCATGGGCGGCGAGCCCACCTTCGTGTCGGTCGACGACATGGACGGCGCCGAGTGGAACACCGAAGCGCTCGGCGCCAACAAGCGGCGCATTGCCGGCAACCTGTTCCGCAGGCTGTCGCGGCGGTTCGGCAAGGGATCGCTGCTGCACTACGGCCAGGGCAAATGGTATCCGGGCGAACAGTTGCCGCGCTGGGCGCTGACAGCGTTCTGGCGCAAGGACGGCGAGCCGGTCTGGCGTGACCCGCGTCTGTTTGCACACGAGGAAAAGCCCAACGGCGCCAACGCAGAGCTTGCCGGCCGCTTCGCGCAGGTGTTGGCGGAACGGCTGCAGATCGATCCCGGCTTCGCGCTGCCGGCGTTCGAGGACACCTGGTACTACCTGTGGCGCGAACGGCGCCTGCCGGTGAACGTCGATCCGGCCCAGTCCAACCTCAAGGACCCGCTCGAACGGGCGCGCCTTGCGCGCATCTTCGAACAGGGGCTGGAGAGCGTCGTCGGCCACGTGCTGCCGATCCAGCGCGATCACGGGCGTGGCCGTCGTTGGCGCAGCGGGCCGTGGTTCGTGCGGCCGCAACGGCTCTATCTCATTCCCGGCGACTCGCCGATCGGCTACCGCCTGCCGCTGGACTCGCTGCCGTGGGCATCGCCCGAAGACCAGACGTACTTCTACGACCCCGATCCGTTGATGCCGCACGTGCCCTTCCCACCGCTGGACGCCCTGCGCCGAGCCGCCGTGACACGGCTACAGTCGCCGGCCGCCAGCGGCGATGAACGGATCCAGACGGCCGCCACGCTGCGGCGCGACAATGGCGGCGCGCACGACTCTGGAATGAACGGCATGCCGGCCAAGGGACAGTCGGCCGCCTGGATCGTGCGGTCCGCCATGGCATTCGAGCCGCGCAACGGCCATCTGCATGTGTTCATGCCGCCGACGGAGGATGCCGAGGACTATCTGCAGCTGGTCGCCGCCGTCGAGGACACGGCCGAGGAACTCGATTGTCCGGTGTTCGTCGAAGGCTACCAGCCGCCATTCGATCCGCGGCTGTCGCAGTTCTCGGTGACACCTGATCCCGGTGTGATCGAGGTCAACATCCATCCTTCGGCGAGCTGGCGCGACATCGTGGACAAGACGGAGATCGTCTACGACGAAGCGCGCAACGTGCGGCTGGGCGCGCAAAAATTCATGCTCGATGGCCGCCACACCGGCACCGGCGGCGGCAACCATGTGACCTTGGGTGGCGACTCGCCGGCACAATCACCGCTGCTGCGCCGGCCCGACCTGCTGAAGAGCCTGTTGGGCTATTGGCACAATCACCCATCGCTCAGCTACCTGTTCTCCGGCCTGTTCATCGGACCGACCAGCCAACATCCGCGCGTCGACGAGGCACGTAACGACGCGCTGTTCGAGCTCGAGATCGCCTTCCGCCAGATCGAGAGCGGCAAGGAGACGCCGCCCTGGCTGGTCGATCGCTTGTTCCGCAACCTGCTGGTCGATGTCACCGGCAACACGCACCGGGCCGAATTCTGCATCGACAAGCTCTACACGCCCGACAGCGCTGCCGGCCGCCGCGGCTTGCTCGAGCTGCGCGCCTTCGAGATGCCGCCGCATCCGCGCATGAGCGTGGCGCAGCAGTTGCTGTTGCGCGGCCTGCTGGCGAGCTTCTGGCGCCAGCCCTACGAGAAGAAGCCGACCCGCTGGGGCACGCGACTGCACGACGATTTCATGCTGCCGCACTTCGTCTGGCAGGATTTCCGCGAGGTCATCGACGATCTGCACCGCGCCGGCTACGAGGTCGAGCCGGACTGGTTCCTGCCGCATCTGGAGTTCCGCTTCCCGGAGATCGGCGCCATCGCACACCGCGGCATCGAGCTCGAGCTGCGGCACGCGCTGGAGCCGTGGCATGTGCTGGGCGAGGAAGCGGCGGCTGGCGGCACGGCGCGCTTCGTCGATTCCTCGCTCGAGCGCCTGCAGGTCAAAGTGCGTGGCCTCAACGACGCGCGCCACGTCGTGGCTTGCAACAGCTACGCCGTGCCTCTGCGTGCGACGGGCGTCGCCGGCGAGTATGTCGCCGGCGTACGCTACCGCGCCTGGCAGCCGCCCAACGCCCTCCACCCGACGATCGGCGTGCATGCACCGCTGACCTTCGACATCTACGACGGCTGGAGCGGCCGTTCGATCGGCGGCTGCACCTATCACGTCGTGCACCCCGGCGGCCGCAACTACGATCGCTTCCCGGTGAACGCCAACGAAGCCGAGGCGCGCCGCCGCATACGCTTCGCCCCGATCGGCCACACCCAGGGCGCGATGGCCGAGCCGCGGCCGCTCGACAACCCCGACCACCCGCTGACACTGGACCTGCGCCGCGCCTGAGGCGCGGCAGGCGGTGGACCGCACCGCCGGGCTGTGCGATTCTGGGACTCCGTCCACGAAGTCCCGGCAACATGAAGGCCCTGCGTATCCCAGAGGCATCTCCCGCCAAGGGCGCCTATGACGAATTGGTCACGGGCCAGGGAACGATCCGCTACCACTGGCAGGCTTTGCTCAGCGTAGTGCGGTCACTGCCCGGCGCCGGCTTCGCCGAGCGCGTCGAACGGGCACGCCTGCAACTGGTCGAAGGCGGCGCCACCGGCATCGCAACACCTGATGGCGCACCGCCGGTCGAAGCCTGGACCCTGGAAGGCCTGCCTCTCATCGTGTCGCCGTCGGACTGGCGCCAGCTCGAAGAAGGACTGACGCAACGCGCCCGGCTGTTGAATGCGATACTTGCTGATCTCTACGGCCCACAACGCCTGCTGGCCGAGCGCGCGATACCACCGGCGCTGGTGCAGGCCAACCCGCACTTCCTGCGCCCGTGCCACAGTCCGGATTCGCCCCAGCCGGCCCGCCATCTGGTGGTCTACGCCGCCGATGTCGTGCACATGGCCGATGGTTCATGGGCGGTGCTGGCCGATCACACGCAAGCCCCAGCCGGCGCCGGCTACGCGCTGCACATCCGCCGTACCCTGGCGCGGGCGCTGCCCGAGGCCTTCCGCGCCGTCGCGGTGCGCGAGATCGGCCCCTTCTACGAGCAATGGCAGGAGACGCTGGCCGAGCTCGCCACCACGGGCGGCGGCAATCCGCTGGTGGCGCTGCTGACTCCTGGTCCCTATGCGCAAACCTATGTCGAGCAGGTGTTCCTGGCGCGGGCCCTGGGCATGACGCTGGTCGAGGGCGCCGACCTCACGGTGCGGACCGAAGGCGTCGCGCTCAAGACGCTCGAAGGACTGAAGCACGTCGACGTGCTGCTGCGCCGCCTCGACAGCGCCTACTGCGATCCCCTCGAGCTGCGTGCCGACTCGACACTGGGTGTCAGCGGATTGCTGGGCGCCGCGCGCAGCGGCAGTGTCGCCGTGGCCAATGCGCTGGGCAGCGGCGCGATCGAAACGCCGGCCTTGGCGCCCTTCCTGCCGAGCCTGGCGCGACGCCTGCTGGGCGAGGAACTACGGCTGCCGGCGCTCGATGTCTGGTGGCTGGGCGAGAAACCGGCGTTGGATCACGCGCTGGCGCATTTCGATTCCCTGGTCTTCCGTCCCACCTTCGAGATGGTGCCCTCGCCGCGCCCGACATCTGCGATCCGCGACAGCGACAGCGACAGCCGCGCGCTCTACGACCGCGTCCGCGCGCACCCCTCCGCGTGGGTGGCGCAGCATCGTCTGTCGCCGTCGGTGGCGCCGTCGTGGACCGCCGATGGCCTGCGGCCGGATCCCGTGGTGCTGCGCCTGTTCGTCGTGGCGCGCGACGGCGACTATACGGTCATGCCCGGCGGCATCGCGCGCACGCCGGCGACCGATCCGCTGGCGCTGCCCGGACGGCTGGACGGCCAGCTGCGCGACATCTGGGTCCTGGCCGAAGACGACGCCGACGTGGTGATCCCCTCGACGGCACGGTTCCAGCGGCTGGCCATCCAGCGTGGCGTCGATCTGCAGAGCCGAATCGCGGACAACCTGTTCTGGCTCGGCCGCTACACCGAGCGGCTCGACAACACCGCACGCTTGATTCGTGCCGCACTCTCGCGCGTGGCGCTGGGACCGATGGGACCGCGCGACCAGACCGAGCTGCGCCAGCTCACGCTGGCCTTGCGCGAAATGGGTCTAATCAGCGCCCAGGAAGCCATGGCGCCGCCCGACAGCATGCTGCTGGCGCAGACCTTGACGCGGTTCACCGCCGACGGGCGTCCCATCGCCGAGACGCTGCGGTCCATCAAGCGGCTGGCGGCATCGACGCGCGATCGGCTTTCCGCCGACATGATCGCCGCGCTCGATGCGCTGCTGGGCGCCATGAACCGGCGGCTGGCGGCAGCCCGCGGCGATGTCGACCGGTTGCTGGCCGCGCTCGACGATCTGATCCGCTTCGTCGCCACCTTCGCCGGGCTATCGCAGGAGAATGTCACGCGCGGCGCCGGCTGGCGCTTCCTCGACATCGGCCGCCGCCTGGAGCGCTGTCACTTCACCTGCCGCGGCGCCCTGTCGCCATTTGCCCAGACGCCGCTGGTGTGGGAGTCGGCCATGCGGCTGGCGCTCGAGCTGTGCGACTCGACCATCACCTACCGCACGCGCTACCTCGGTGCGCTCGAGCCGGCGCCGACGCTCGACCTCGTGCTGCTCGACGAGAGCAATCCACGCGCTGTCGCCTTTCAGCTTCAGGCCATCCACCACCATCTTGGTGAATTGGGTCGCACCACGGGCAGCACTGTCGCGTTTCCCGTCGAGCAGTATGTCAGCGAGTTGGGCGACGCGGTGATGATGTTCGCGCGCGACGAACGGGCCTGGCGCCACGAAGGCCTGTCACTGGCTCAGCTGCGCCACGCAGTCGATCGTCTGGAGCAGGCACTGGGCCAGCTGTCCGACGATCTCACTCGCAACTACTTCTCCCTGGTGCCGGCGCCGCACATGCTCGGCCTGCCGACCGCGTGAGTGTGTGCGATGCGCTACGCCGTCTCACACCGCACGTCCTATCGCTACGCCGCGACGGTCGATCTGGCCCAGCATATCGCCCACCTGCGGCCGCGCGTCTTTCCCGGGCAGACCGTCACCGACTGCACCCTCCTGGTCGATCCGCCGCCACCGTCACATGGCGTGCACACCGATCATTTCGGCAACCATGTCGACTCGTTTCGCATCGAACAGGCGCACACGGTGCTCATCATCGAGATGCGCTCACAGGTCGAGGTCGCCCTGCCAGCGCCGCCCGACCCGACCGCGACGCCACCCTGGGAAAGTGTCGCCGCCGCGCTCGCAGCCGCCTTCCCCGCGTCGGTAACGGCGGCCGAGTTCACGTACGCCTCGCCGCTGGTCGTGATCGGGCCCGAGGCCGTGGCTTACGCTCAGCCGTCCTTTCCGGCGGGACGACCGATCCTCGTCGGGGCGCTCGACCTGATCCGTCGCATCCGGACGGATTTCACCTACACACCCGGTGCCACGGACGTGTCGACACCGCTCAACGACGTCTTTGCGCGCCGGGTCGGCGTCTGCCAGGACTTCGCCCATGTCGGCATCGCCGCGCTGCGCGCGCTGGGGCTGGCCGCCGGCTATGTCTCCGGCTACATCCGCACATACCCTCGGCCCGGCGGAGCCGAACTGCGTGGCGCCGACGCCAGCCATGCCTGGATCGCCGTATGGTGCGGCCCCGAAGCCGGCTGGATCCACCTCGACCCGACCAACGACCTCATCGTGCGCGACGAGCACGTGATCGTGGCCTGGGGCCGCGATTTCTCCGACGTCAGCCCGGTGCGCGGCATGATCCTCGGCGGCGGCGCCCACCACTACGGCGTCAGCGTCGAGTTGCGGCCGCTCACCTAGGTCCGAGCCCGGCGTTCACACCACGCCATTGGGCGCCACCAGGATCTTGCCCGCGCGCTCGCCTTCCTGCGCCCGCTTGAGGGCCAGCTTGATGTCGTCGATGGCGTAGATCTTCTCAACCGGCGCAGACAGCTTGCCGTCCATCAGTTGCCGGCCCAGGTCGGCATAGATGTCGCGGATCTGCGGCAGGGTGCGTTTGGCCATGAAGCGGCCGAGCATGAAGCCGGTCAGCGTCACGCCGCGATAAATCAGCTCGCCGCGCCCTACCATCGGGTCCTCGCCGCTCATGGCGCCGTAGTTGCAGACCACGCCTTCGTCGGCGACGCAGGCCGCCAGCCGCGCCGTCGCGGCGCCCGATACCGCATCGAGCCCCAGCCGGACCGGCGCGCCATCGGTGGCCGCCGCCACGCGCTCGGCCAGGTCCGGTCCGTCGACGACGCAGGCGTCG
>DATEIF010000542.1:0-3757 GCA_035279205.1 Vineibacter sp. | reverse complement strand
GCAGCGCCAGATTTCGGCCGGTTTGACAGGCCCGCATGACGCGCCACAGAGTGGCGCGCCCCCAGCGTTTGGTATCTCCGGCTTGGATTATCTTTTTCACCGTGGCTCGCTCTCCCAATCCTACGTCCATCGGCCCGCTGTTCGATGTCCCAGCGAAGACTCCGCTGCCGGCTCGCTTCGGCGACTGGTTCGCGGCGCGCGGCTGGGCGCCGCGGCCCTACCAGCTGGATATGGTGCGGCTGGCGGCCGATGGGAAGTCGGCGCTGCTGATCGCGCCGACCGGCGCCGGCAAGACCTTGGCGGGTTTTCTGCCGAGCCTGATCGACCTCGCGGCGGCCGACGATGCCGTCGAGCGGCTCCACACGCTCTACATCTCTCCCCTGAAGGCGCTGGCGACCGACATCCATCGCAACCTCCAGGCGCCGATCGCCGAGATGGGTCTGCAGGTGCGCGTCGAGACGCGCAGCGGGGATACGCCGCAGAATCGTCGCGAGCGCCAGCGCGTGCGGCCGCCGCAAATGCTGCTGACGACGCCCGAGTCATTGGCGCTGCTGCTGTCCTATCCTGATTCGGCGGACTATTTCGCCGGGCTGCGCACCGTCGTGGTCGACGAGCTGCACGCTATCGCCACGACCAAGCGCGGCCATCTCCTGGCCTTGGGACTGGCGCGGCTGGCCGCGATGGCGCCGGCGACGCGTTTTGTCGGCCTGTCGGCGACCGTCGATGATCCGCCGCTCTACGCCGACTGGCTGCGGTTCCGGGACGCGCCCGTCGAGATCGTGAAGGTCGAGGGCGGTGCGCGGCCGCGCATCGCGATCCTCAATCCCGACGCCCGCATACCGTGGGGCGGGCACATGGCACAGCACACGGTGCCCGACATCTACGACGCCATCCGCCAGCATCGGATGACACTGGTATTCGTGAACACGCGCGCCCAGGCCGAGCTCACGTTCGACGGACTGTGGCGGCTCAACAGCGAGAACCTGCCGATCGGCCTGCATCACGGCAGCCTGGAAGTCGAGCAGCGGCGCAAGGTCGAGGCCGCCATGGCCGCCGGCCGCCTGCGTGCCGTGGTGGCCACCAGCTCGCTCGATCTGGGCATCGACTGGGGCGACATCGATCTCGTCATCCAGGTCGGTGCGCCCAAGGGCGTGAGCCGGCTGTTGCAGCGTGTCGGCCGTGCCAACCACCGCATGGATGAAGCGAGCCAGGCGCTGCTGGCGCCGGGCAACCGCTTCGAGGTGCTGGAGTGCATTGCCGCCCAGGAAGCGGTCGCGGCCAAGGAGCTCGACGGCGATCCGCCGCGGCCGCCCTGCCTCGATGCGCTGACGCAGCACATCCTGGGCTGTGCCTGCTCGGCACCGCTCGACCGCGATGCGCTCTTCAACGAGGTGCGGCACGCGGCCCCTTTTCGCGACCTGACGCGCCAGGATTTCGACGACGCGTTCGAGTTCGTGGCCACCGGTGGCTACGCGCTGCAGGCCTACGAGAAATGGCGGCGGCTGTTCCCGCGCAGCGACGGCAAATGGGAAGTGACGCGGCCTGACGTCGTCCGCCAGTACCGCATGAATGTCGGCACCATCGTCGAGCAGCCGTTGATGAAGGTGAAGCTGCGCGGCGGGCCGGTGCTGGGCGAGGTCGAGGAGGTCTTCATCCAGGGCCTGATCGCGGGCGACACGTTCATCTTCTCCGGCCAGCTGCTGCGCTTCGAGGGCGTGCGCCAGCTGCATGCCGAGGTGAGCCGCGTGCGTGACGGCGGGGATCCCAAGATCCCGGCCTATGGCGGCGGCCGCCTGCCGCTCAGCACCTACCTTGCCGGCAGGGTGCGCGACATCATCGCCGATCCCGGTCGCCATGCCGACCTGCCGGAAGATGTGCGCAAGTGGCTGCGCATCCAGAGCATCCGCTCGACCCTGCCGCGCGCCGACCGGCTGTTGATCGAGGGCTTCCCGCGCGGCTTGAAGCAGTTCCTGGTTGCCTACTGCTTCGAAGGCCGCAACGCGCACCAGACCCTGGGCATGCTGCTGACCCGGCGCATGGAACGCATGGGCCTGAAGCCGATGGGCTTCGTCGCTACCGACTATGTGCTGGGCATCTGGGGCCTGGAGCCGGCGCGGTCGCAGCAGGTCGAAGCCCTGTTCGACGAGGACATGCTGGGCGACGACCTTGAAGCCTGGATGGACGAGTCCTCGATGCTGCGCCGCTCGTTCCGCAACGTGGCGGTGATCGCCGGCCTGATCGAGCGGCGTTTTCCGGGCCAGGAGAAGTCGCGGCGGCAGGTGACGTTCAGCGCCGACCTGATCTACGACGCGCTGCGTCGGCACGAGCCCGGCCACATCCTGCTGCGGGCCACGCGCCAGGATGCCGCCTGGCAGCTGGCCGATATCCGCCGGTTGGGCGACCTGCTGCGCCGCGCCAAGGGACGCATCGACTACCGGCGGCTGGACCGCATATCACCGCTGGCGGTGCCCGTCCTGCTGGAGATCGGCCGCGAGCAGGTGATGGGCCGCGACACGCTCGATGAGCTTCTCGATGAAGCGGCGCAGGACCTCATCGCCGAGGCGACGCGGGTGTAGCTTTCCTCCCCACGCAGTGGGGAGGTGCCCCGAAGGGGCGGAGGGGAGCCCACGAGGTCTTGATAACAGAGACCACGTCGGCTCCCCATCCGGCCTTCGGCCACCTTCCCCGCAAGCGGGGAAGGGCAATCACGTACCCGCGGCGGATTTCTGTGGTGACGCGATCGCCGCCTGACAGTGCGCCGCCACGCGCGCGGCGAGATCGTCGGCGAGCTCGTCCGGCAGGTCATGGCCCATGCCGGGGATCAGGTCGAAGCGGGCGCCGGGAATGAGCGTGGCGACGTCGCGGCCGCACTCGGGCGGCAGCAACGGATCCTCGGCGCCGTGGATGACCAGGGTTGGCACCGTGATCGTCTTCAACAGATCGACGCGATCGCCGCTGGCCATCACGGCGAGATACTGGCGGCCGACGCCCTCCGGGTAGTAGCGCCGATCGACGTTCTTCTCCACGAAGGCGCGCAGGCGGGCATCGTCAGGCGGGTATCCCGGGCTGCCGATGGTCCGCCGCAATGCCATCGAATGGCGGATAATCTCCTCGCGATCGTTCGTCTGTGGCCGGGTGAGCAGGGCCTTCATCGCTTCCGGCTTGCCCGGCGGCAGGCCGCGTCGTCCGCTGGTCGACATGACCACGGTCAGCGACGTGACCCTGGCACGGTGCCAGCCCGCCATGAGCTGCGCGATCATGCCACCCATCGACAGTCCCAGCACGTGAGCCTTGGCGATCCCCAGGGTGTCGAGCAGGGCAATTCCGTCCCGCGCCATATCCGTCAGCGTATAGGGCGCTGCAACAGGCTTGCCGGCGAACAGGGCGGCCATGGCGGCCGGAATGTCGGCAGGGCCCCAGGTGCCGAAGTCGCTCGACAGACCGGTATCGCGATTGTCGTACATGACGACATGCAGGCCGTGCCCGGCCAGCGCCGACACGAAATTCTCATTCCACAAGGTGAGCTGCGCGCCCAAGCCCATCACCAGCAGGATCGTCGGATGATCCTGATCGCCGGCAGTCTCGTAGGCGATGTCGATGCCATTGGCGCGCACGACGGGCATGAGAACGCTCTCTCGCAGGGGAAGGGGACGCTGACCATCTGAACAGTAGGAGAGTGCCCGTCGGGAATGGGAAGGACAAGTTTCAGGCATCGGTGCCGGGCGCGAAACTTCGATTGACCGCTCCGGCGGCGCTA
>DATEIF010000541.1:0-3323 GCA_035279205.1 Vineibacter sp. | reverse complement strand
AGCTTGGTGTTGGCGCCATAGCCGTACTCGGCGATGCTGCGCTTCTTGAGTGGATGCAGATCCAGCGTCGCGATGCCGTCGACCCGTCGCAGCACGGAAAAGGGCAGAGTCAGCAAGACGCGATCGGCAGGCACGGTGATGGTCTGGCCGCCATGAGCGAAGCTCAGCACCAGCTGCCGGCCATCGTCGCGGACCCCGACCAGCTCGTGGCGCAGCCGCAGGACGGTCTCGGCATTGCCGCCGCCCTGGCGCACGACAGCATCGCGCAGCGCGTCGATCATGGCCGAGCTGCCGCCGGCGATGCGCCACGCCTCGTCGCTGTCTCCGTAGAGGCTCTCGGACGTCGGGTCCATCAGCGCGATCAGGTTCAGCGCCGACTGCATCTCGGTCTCGGCGCCCATCTCACCGACATAGGCAATGCGCACGGCCTCGCGCACCCAGGGGTCGACGTCGCTCTGGCGGTCGAGGAACTCGGCCAGCGTCATGCGATCGTAGGCCGCAGCGTTTATCGGCGCGGCATAGGTGATCGGCGCGAACTTGCCGCGGCCACCCGTGATCTCGCGCTGGGCCCGGGCCACCGACTGCAGCAGGGGCTTCAGCCCGCGCTCGAACTGCACGCCGGTGTAGATATGGCCCCGCACGTGGAACAGCTCACCAGCGACGTCGCCGGTCGGGACGGTGAATTCCTGCACGCCGACACCCAGCGCGCCGCACAGCCGGCGCAGCGCGGTGTGGCCGGTATCGACCAGCTCGGCGCCCATCTCGACGAACTGGCCGTCGGCGTTGAAGCCGTTCAGCGTCCAGATGCGGCCGCCGACACGTCCGGATGCTTCGTAGATGACGACCGGCACACCGGCGCGGCCCAGCGCGTAGGCGGCGCTCAGCCCGGCAGCACCGGCGCCGACGATCACCACGGGCGGATCGGACGAGCGCGATGGGTCGGCGCACGCCGCCAGCGGACCCGCGACCATGCCGGCGGCGCCCAGGCGTGCCGTGTTGGCAAGAAACGCCCGCCGCGTGAGGCCCCCGTCGGATGCCGCCGCCCGGCGCCAGTGCTGGCGAAAGGCGCGGAAGAGGGGCGTGCGGGCCATGGGTGTATCTCCGACAACGTGTTGGTTGGCATCAGCCTACCAAGTCGGCACCCTGATTCCAGGACCATAGCGAACTGGACCCCTTCTCCCCGCGCAGGCGGGGAGAAGGTGCCCGAAGGGCGGATGAGGGGCTTCGCGATCTCGATGCAGGTATCGCTGATGCTAGCAAGGTCTCAGCTGATCTCATCTCCACGAGGAGGCCCGGCATGACGTTGAGCCGCGAGGACTGCGCGCGTCTGGACGCGGCCGATCCGTTGGCATCGGCGCGGGCGCGCTTCATCCTGCCCGATGGGATCAACTACCTCGACGGTAACTCGCTGGGCGCGCTGCCACGCGGCGTGGCCGAGCGCGTGCAGGCGACAGTAACGGACGAATGGGGGCGTGGCCTCGTGCGCTCGTGGAACACGGCCGGCTGGTACGAATCGCCGGGCCGCATCGGACGCAAGCTGGCACCGATCCTGGGCGCCGCGCCGCATCTCGTGACGGTGACCGACACCATCTCGGTCAATCTCTTCAAGCTGCTGGTGGCGGCGATCCGGTTGCGCCCCGGGCGCAAGACGATCGTGGCCGAGCAGGGCAACTTCCCATCCGACAACCACATCGTCGACAGCGTCGCGCGCCTGCACGGCATGACGGTGCGCTACGTGCCGGCCGGCGAGGTTGCCGCCGCAGTGGACGACGACACCGCGGTGGCCGAGCTGTCGCACGTCAACTACCGCTCGGCCGAGATCCAGGACATGGCGTCCGTCACGGCCGCCATCCGGGCGCGCGGCGCCCTCGTGATCTGGGATCTGGCGCATTCCAGCGGCGCGGTGGAACTGCGTCTCGATGCCGACGGGGCGGACTTCGCCGTGGGCTGCGGCTACAAGTTCCTCAACGGCGGACCCGGTGCGCCCTCGCACGTCTATGTCGCCGAGCGCCATCTGGCGGTCCTCGACCAGCCGCTGACCGGCTGGTTCAGCCACGCCGCGCCGTTCCGGTTCGACCCCGGGTTCGCGCGCGCCGAGGGCATCCGCGCCATGCTGTGCTCGACGCCGCAGATGCTGGCCAACGTGGCGTTCGAGGCAGCGCTCGATGCCTATGACGGCATCGCGATGCGCGAGGTGCAGGCCAAGGGCCGCGCGCTGGGCGACCTGATGATCCGGCTCTATGACGAGCGCCTGGTGGCGCTAGACTGTGGCCTGGCCACCCTGCGCGACGGCGCGCGGCGCGGCAACCATGTCTCGATCACCCATGCCGCCGGCTATCAGGTCATGCAGGCGCTGATCGCGCGCGGAATCGTCGGCGACTTCCGGGCACCCGACGCGATGCGCTTCGGCTTCGCGCCGCTCTATGTGCGTTATGTCGACATCTGGGATGCCGTGGCGGCGGTGGAGGACATTCTGCGCTCCGGCGCCTGGCGCGCCGTACCGCTGCCGCCACCCGGCACCGTGACGTGATTCCCTCCCCCAACGAAGTTGGGGGAGGTGGCCGAAGGCCGGAGGGAGAGCCGACGTGGTCTTTACAACCAAGATCACCACAGCTCCCCTCCGCCCCTTCGGGGCACCTCCCCAGCATAGCTGGGGAGGACGATGAAAGAGGAGGGCGACCTGTGAGCCAGGACATGGCCTACGGCGACTATCTGCAGCTCGACAAGATCCTGGGCGCGCAACGGCCGCTCTCGGGCGATCGCAACGAGATGCTGTTTATCATTCAGCATCAGACGAGCGAGCTGTGGATGAAGCTGATCCTGCATGAGCTGGCGGGCGCCATCGAGGCGATCCGCGGCGACACGCTGCCGCCGGCCTTCAAGATGCTGGCGCGCGTGTCGCGCATCATGGAACAGCTGGTGAAGGCGTGGGACGTGCTGTCGACCATGACGCCGCCGGAATACAGCGCCATCCGCCCGTCGCTGGGCAGCTCGTCGGGCTTCCAGTCCTACCAGTATCGTCTGATCGAGTTCCGGCTGGGCAACAAGAACCCCGCCATGATCGATGCGTATCGGCGCGAGCCGCAGCGCCAGGCCGAGGTCGCGGCGGCGTTGCAGACACGCTCGATCTACGACGAGGCGATTGCCTTGCTGGCGCGCAAAGGGTTCGCCGTCCCGCAAACCGTGCTGGATCGCGACAAGACGCTCGCGACCCAGTACGACGCCGACGTCGAGGCGGCTTGGCTCGCCGTCTATCACGACCCGCAGCGCTACTGGGATCTCTACGAGCTGGCCGAGGAGCTGGTGGACCTCGAGGACGCCTT
>DATEIF010000540.1:0-4008 GCA_035279205.1 Vineibacter sp. | reverse complement strand
CGTCGCCTTCGGCGTCCCAGGCGCGTGCCAGAAGCCCATGGCGGCAATGTCGCCGCGGGCATCCTTCTCGGCGAAACTTCGGCCGACCGCGAGTTGCGCTCCCAAATTCGTGTGCATCAACCATCTCAGCTGTTCGCGACGGCTCGCGACATCGGGGTAGATGAACGTGTGCCCTGGATTGTCGAAGAAAACCTCGGTCAGCAGATCCGCGGCAGCCTCGCGGTCGATCGCCGTGAGGACGGCGGGGGTGAAAGTTCGATCGTTTGCCATGGCATCATCCCGCAGGACATTCCGACGCGCGTCAACGATTAGTCGTCGAGATGGCTTCACGCCATCAGCCATCGGAAGGCGCGGCGGATGAAGGCCTGGCCGTCCGCGGTCACGGGCGTGCCATGCGCCATCAATACCTTGTCGGCGGGCCAGCTGAGGATGCGCGCGAGGCAAACGCGTGCGGCGCGGCGATTGACGAAGGCGACGCGGAACTTGCGGGGTACCGACGGCTCGGGGCCCAGCATCAGGTCCCACGTCGCCACGACCGCGCGCCAGCCCGAAAACCAATGAGCGGGCAGCTGCTGGATCAAATCGGTGAAGATCACAGTGCCGCTCCTGCGGTGAAAGAACACCACCTCGTGCGTGATGGCATTGCCGTGCACCAGCACATGGTCGATGTCGTCGGACCAATCGGGAAAGGGCGCGTCGGAGAGATCATTGTCGAAAGCGATATCCTTGCGCTTCTGGCGCAATCCGGGCGCGGCGTGGAGGCGCGCACCGGGATAGGCGTGCTTCCAGTCGGTGATGAACACGTGATGCAGGGCGTTGGGCGCGACGATATGGCGGACCTCTCCGAGCGCGTCGATCGCCGCCCGAAGCGCGTCCGTCAATCCCACGGGCGAGCAGACGAAGAGGCCGCCACCGGACAACCGGATGACGGTCATGCGGGTCGGGTAGTGGAACCCCAGCGCCGCCACGACATCAGGACCGTCCGCTGTCCAGATCGCCTCGCCGAAGGCCGTCAGCATCGACTTCTCCCGAGCGACGCGAGAGAGGGCGGCGGCGCAGGGACTGAACCGGCGCACGCTCGAGCGGACAGACGCCGGGCGCGCGCCACCCTGTGGCGCGTCTTCGTTCGGATAAACACGCGACGTGCGACTCCTGTCGCTGAATCTTACCATCCATCCAGAGCGCAGCGAAGGATCTTGCGGTTGCTCGATCAAACGGTCATCCCGAGCGTAGCGAGGGATCTCCCGCGACGGGAGACTCCGTAACCAGGAGATGTCTCTCCTGAGCCTGTCGAAGGGGCGCTCGACATGACGGACTGGCCAAACCACCGCAAGGTCCTTCGCTGCGCTCAGGACGACGGCTGCGGCTGCTTCCAACAAGCGATGAACCGCTCTAGAACGTGTAGGAGAGGTTGCCTTTGAAGGCGTGGTCGCGGGTGCCCGACGCGAGGACGCCGGCGTATCCGGCGCCGACGGTAAAGGACGACCCGACCTTGAGATCGAAGCCGGCCTCGACGACGACGGCGTTGCGGGCGATCGGCGTGCCCTGGACACCGAAGGACGTACCGCCGGCGAAGGCCATGCGGGCGGCGGGCGTGACGTCACCGAAGGCGTGGCGCCAGCCCAGGGTGCCGCGCAGGGTGAGCGTCTTGTTCTGGTCGTTCCACACTTGGGCTGCGGCGCGGATGCCGAGGGTGGAGAAGAGGTTGCTGTCGCTGCCGCCGCGGGCGCGCAGGGCGGCGATGCCACCGCGCTCGCCGAAGCGATTGGTGCTGAGATGCACCCACGCGAGGTTGGCGAACGGCTCCACGGCGACATCACCGAGCGCGAGCGCATAACCGACATCGCCGAAGAGTTGCGTGGTGCGCGCCTTGTAGTCGGCACGCGCGGCATCCGCGAAGCCGGGGAAGACGATGCTGCGCGAGCTGTCGATGGAGTGCCAGGTGTGCGACGCGCCGAGGCGGACGCCAACGGGTCCGAACTGTGCGCCGCCGTACAGCGCGAGGTGGTAGCTGTCGATGGTGGCGCGCGAGGCGCGACCATCGACATCGATCGTCGAGCGGCTGTAGCCGGTGGCGAGACCGACGGCCCAGGTGTCGGCGATCTTGGTATCGGCGCCGATGAAGAAGCCGCCGGTGGTACGCTTGGCGGTGGCGGCGTTGCCGTCACCGGAGGTGCGGGCGATGGCGCCGAAGCCCTGGAACCAGGCGGTGATGGCAGTGCCGTCCTGCGGGCGCTGGCTCTGGTCGGTGGCCTGTGCGAGGGCGGCGAACTGCGGCGGTGCCGTGGTCTCGCTGCCCGAACGGCGCGTGCGGGCGACGACGGCGTCGCGCAGGTAGTGGCTGTCCTCGATCAGTGCGCTCTTGGTCGAGGCATGAATCTCACCGGAGAGCGCGTCGAACGCCTGCCGTGCCGATGCGGTGTCGGGCAGGCTGGCGATGGCATCGTAGAGCGCATTGCCGGCGCCCAGGCTTTCGGCGCCGCGGCCGGTGGCGCACTGGTTGTGGGTGGCAGCGACATCGCAGAAGGCGACAGTGTTGCGGGTAACGTCGAGATAGACGTTGGTGGGATCGTAAGCGAGCGCCAAGCTGATGAACGGCAGGTTCTGGGTGAAGCCGGAGAACGTGCCGGTGACACCGGTATCGGCGGTGACGATGGTGTAGCGGGTGCCGGCGGTATAGCTGCCGGTGGCCTTGATGACGGACACCGTGCCGCCGGTGAGCGTTGCGGTGCCGGTGGCATGCAGGCGGTCGCTGGTGCCTGCGGGCTCGATCTCGACCTCGTAGGTCGACCCGGGTGCGAAGCTGATGTTGCCGGCGACGTTGAGGGTGCCGATGGAGTTTCCGGGGCTGACGGTACCGCCGGTGGCGACGATGCCGCCGACGGTGCCGGTGCCGGCGAGGGTGCCGGCGGTGACGCTGACGATGGAGCTGGCGATGGCGCCGTTCACCGTCAGGCGGCCGGCGGTCAGTGTGGTGGCGCCGCTGTAGGTGCTGGTGCCGGTCAGCTCGAGCGTGCCGGTACCTGACTTGATCAGGCCGCCGGTGCCGCCGATGGCGCCGGCGAAAAGGGTGTCCTTGCTCGACGCGATCGTCAGTGTGTTGGCGCCCAGGGTCACGATCGATCCGGCGATGCCGCCCAGGTTCTGCACGGTCTGATCAGTGCCCAGAGCGATGTCGAGTATGGCGCCTGATGCGCTCAGCGTGACGGAACTGCTGGCGGCGATCGAACCGCCCGGGCCCAGCAGCAGGCTGCCATCGGCGATGGTGGTGGCGCCGGTGTAGGTGTTGGTGCCCAACAGTGCCGCGATGCGGGTACCTGTCTTGATCAGGCCGCCGCTGCCGGTGATCGCGCCGCTGAACTCCGCCGCACCGAGGGTGAGGGTGTTGGCACCCAGCGCCACGGTGGCGCCGGCATTGCCGGCGAGCACCTGCAGTGTCTGGTTGCCGGCGGCGGTGATATCGAGCGTGGCCCCTTGGGCAACGAACACGACGGCGCTCTGGGCGATGGAGCCGCCGGCGCCCAGCGCCAGGGTGCCGCCGGAGACGTTGGTGCCGCCGGTGTAGGTATTGGCACCGGTGAGCGTCAGCGTAGCCGCGCCGACCTTGCCCAGGCCATGGTCACCCGAGAGGACGCCGGCGAAAATGGTGTCGGCGGTGGAGGTGATGGTGAGGTTGCTGCCGAGCACGACGCTGGTGCCGGCGACACCGGCGAGGTTCTGCGCGAACTGGTTGCCGGCATCGGCGGCGATGTCGAGCGTGGCGCCTGATGCGCCGAGCGTCAACGAACTGCTGGTGGCGATGGAGCCACCGGCACCGATGCGCAGGGTGCCGGCACTGACGGTGGTGGCGCCGGTGTAGGTGTTGGCGGACGTCAGCACCAGGGTACCGAGGTCCGACTTCACCAGACCGCCGCTGCCGGTCAAAGGTGCGGCGATGGTGGCGGCCATCTCGGCGCCGGCGGCGCTGCCGTCGCCGACGCGGATGATGCTCTGCGGATCGGCCAAGGT
>DATEIF010000539.1:0-3821 GCA_035279205.1 Vineibacter sp. | reverse complement strand
CCCGGAAGATCGCCAGCCGGTCGACCAGGTCGGCCGCCAGCAGCGCGGCCGCCAGGGTGCCGCCGCCCTCGACCAGCAGGCGCGTCATCCCCTGCCCGCCCAATGCCTGCAACAGGGCGGCGGGCTCGATATGGCCATCGGCGCCGCGCGGCAGGCGGTGCACAGCCACGCCGCGCGCCTCGTGCGCCTCGATATTCTCAGCCGGTGCATCCTCGGCGCACATCAGCCACAGCGGCACCGTCTTTGCCGCCCGTACCAGGGCTGAGTCGACCGGCAGGCGCGCCCCGCTGTCGGCGACCACCCGCACCGGCGAGCGATCGTCCAGGCCCGGCAGGCGGCAGGTCAGCTCCGGATCGTCGGCCAGCGCCGTGCCGATGCCGACCAGGATCCCGTCATGCTCGGCGCGCAGCATGTGGCCGCGGGCGCGGGCCGGCGCGCCGGTGATCCACTTGCTGTCGCCCGCCGCGGTGGCGATGCGCCCGTCCAGCGAGGTCGCGAGCTTGAGAGTCACCAGCGGCCGGCCCAGACGTACGCGGCAGAAGAAGCCGGCGCTGATCTCATCGGCGTCATCGCGGCCGACGCCCTCGGTCACGGCGATGCCGGCGGCCCGCAGGATGGCAATGCCGCGCCCGGCGACGCGCGGATCAGGATCACCCGTGGCGATCACGCAGCGGGCGATGTCGGCAGCCACGAGCGCCTCGGCGCAGGGCGGCGTCCGTCCGTGATGGGCGCAGGGCTCCAGTGACACATAGGCCGTCGCCCCCCGCACGTCGACGCCGGCGGCCTGCGCCGCGGCCAGCGCCACTGCCTCGCCGTGTGGACGCCCGCCACGGCCGGTGCGGCCACGCACGAGAGCGGTGCCGTCCTTGACCAGAACGCAACCCACAGTCGGGTTGGGCCATGTCTGCCCCAGCCCGCGGCGCGCCAGCGCCAGAGCGCTCGCCATCCACTCGGCGTCCGTTCTCGATGCTGCGGGAGCGCCTGCCATGCCGATCACACCTCTCGACCCTCTTACGGCCGGATCGCTACCATCTCACGAAACCGGCGAGTCGATTTCCAGAAAATCATTCTTTTAGCTATAACAATATCTTATGCGATTTTCCTGACTAGGCGACGTGATTCCGGCCGCGCTCCGATCAGCAACCTGAATATCTCTCAATTAGAGAATAATTTAATCACCTCATGAAAGACCCGCAGCCATGGCAAGCGGCGCATCCGACGCCCAGAGCAGGTGGCTAGGTGCAATCGCCTCGCCCCTGCGTGTCAGTTCGTCGGTGGGCAGCACGTCGCAGCTTGGCCACAGTCCGCTCTCCAGGGCGTCGGTGTAGCCCGGCGGCAGGCCGCGGTCGTGCATCTTGCGCGCCGCTGAACGGGCATCGTACTGCAGGGACATCAGACGGATGTCGATATCGCGGCCGCGGGGAACGAAGAGGCTGTACCACACCCGCGTCGTGCCATCGTTGGCGGGCATGCCAAGGGCCCCGCTGTTGTGCCAGAGCTTGCCGTCGATGGCCTGTGTGAAGGGTATGCCGCTGTGCCCGCCCACGATGCCGTGACAGCCGCTCTGCGCGATCTGGCGTTCCTTGTCCGCCCACGGCGTCGATGCAAAGACAAAACGGTTGATGCTCTCGACCGATCCATGAATCACAGCCAGCCGACGGTTGCCGATAGTGACGTCAAGACGCCGCGGCAGTGATCGCATCCATGCCCGCTGTTCGTCATCCAGCGCGCGGTTGGCATAAGCATACCAATCGACGGACAGCCGCTCGCACGCTGTCCCCTCTTCGAAGCCGCAGCCGCAATCGTCCCTGCTCCAGCCCAGGGACTCCTCGCAGTTGCCCATGATCACGTGCACGCCCCAGTCGCGGATGGCGGCGACCGTGGCCGCGGGATCGGCGCAGTAGGCCACGACGTCACCGGTGCAGACGATGTTGTCCGGTCGTATTCCCAACCGCGCCGCTTCGCGCTGCAGGGCGATGGTGGCCTCGAGATTGCTGTAGCAGCCGCCGAAGAACAGGACGGGACCGTCCATCGCGATCATCGACTGTGGCGCCGGTGGGGCGCCTGCCATAGTCTCCGGCGTTGTGTCCTTAAGCAAAGCCGTCCTTCCCTACGCTGCGGGTCGGTTGTCTCCCGCCGCGCGGAGTATGCAGCCGCCGGCCTTTTCAGACAACGACGCGCGGCGGGACGCGCAGAAACGCCACGGCCGCGAAGCTCACCGGCCGCCGGTTTCGACCTGATCACCCTCGCCCGCGAGCATGAGAATGACATCGATCGCGCCCTGGTATCCGCGCCGGAAGACATCTGCGGCAAGGATGTCATCGCCGTCATCGTTGAGGCCGGCACGTTCAATCGCCTCCTCAATCATCTCGTGCGTCGGCGTCCGCAGTTCGCTCAGCAGGACTCGCAGTAGCGCGACGGGATCAGGATAGCTTCCCTGCTGCTGCATTTCCGCGCGGGCCGTATCGAGAAGACGCAGCCACATCGTGGTCGCCGCCGGAATTCCGTCACCGCTCCCAACGCGATCTTCCATGGCAGTCTCCGCAATCTCCGTCGGCTCCCCGACAGGCCGGTTGTTGCCACCACGAAGGAGAGCCTCCATCGCGGCGTAACGCGCACTGCGGTCATCGCGCGCGGCCAGATGGAGCATGGCGCCGAAGGCTTCGCTCTCGGTGCCGCACCAGCTCGCCACACGCTCGCGTCCCTTCCAGATGGTGAAATCGTAGACGGTGTTGACGCCCTTGGGGTCAGGCGCCTTCCAGACAAACATGCCGTACCGCCGGGTCGGCAGATTGAGCCATTCATTGCGTGTGAGCGTGTAGCGCCACGCTCCCGATATCGATCTTGGGGCCGTCATCCGCAGGTTCCCACAACGCGATGATCGCGCAACGCCACACCAAGGGCATCGTTTCGCCGGTCGCTCGATGTTCACGAATTTGCCCCGAAGATGTCGGGACGTTCACCTTGCGAAACCCGCTACCGGTGATGTCGTTGCTTCAGTGATGGTGACTTCAAGGTGACGACCATGACCGGCTATCTTCCCTATCTGGCCTGGGCGCTCGGGACCCTCGTTCTTGCAGCCGCCCTGTTCTTTGCATCGTCGGGATATACGCGATGGCAGCATCGGCGCCTGCAGCGCGCGGGCGTGAAGACCGATCCGATCAGCCCGTCCGATCCGATTGACGGCAGGCAAGGCCCGCGCCCCACCGACTGAAGCCGTCAAAGGCGCTTGAGCGCTTCCAAGGTGCGTTGCAGCCCTTCCTCGGCGATATCGAGGGAGATCATCTCTTCGCTGTTGTTGGCGCCCAGTTCCATGGTGATCGACAGGTTGCCGGCGCGGGCCAGATCCTTGAGAGCAGACTTGGCAAGGCGGACTCGGCTCAACGCCTGCGATATGGCTGCAGCGTCTGCGATGGCACTGCCGCGGAGATCGAGATCGTCATGGGATCGATCCGTGTAACGCTCGCGCACCCGATCCGCGAGCTCTTCCGGCGTAAGACTCGGCGACATGAATTGGAAACGATCGGCTGCGGGAGTCGTTGCGTCCGGGTGGCTCACCACCGCGGGCATTCTGCACGGCAGCCGCATGGAGCGGTATGGGCGCGCCGATGCCGTCGACCGAGGTAGCACATGAACGATCGAGATCCCCGCAAGAGCTCGCCAGCCTCCTCGATCCAGAAGGCCGGCGATCGCTATCCTTATGGCGGCGTCAGATCGACGCCCTTGAAGGACGTCGACTCCGACATCGACCATTCGAAGCCTAAGCCGACACTCAAACGACGCCGTCCACGGCCCCGGGCGGAGGCGCCCTACTCAGAACC
>DATEIF010000538.1:0-24547 GCA_035279205.1 Vineibacter sp. | reverse complement strand
GGTGAGCTGCAGGATGCCCTCGTCGACGGCGGCCAGGGTGACGAACACTTCGTTGTTGCCGGCGTTGGCGACCTTCACCGGCATCACGACGCGCTGCCGCGGTGCCACGCGCTCGGGCGTGCCGATCTGGACCTGCAGGCTGCGCGGGCCGGGATCGATGGCGAGCCACGCCAGGCCCACCGTACGCACCGGCGTGCGGTCGGCGCTCTGCTGTTGCAGTGGCCGGTAGGCGGTGACCAGCGCATAGGCACCGGCGCCCCAGTCGGCCGAGACCGGGATCTCCAAGGTGGAGCCGCCGGCGGCGACCTTCACCATGCGGGTCTCGAGGATGCGGTCGCTGGCCAGCACCAGCAGGGCCTCGCCGGCAAACGGCGCCTCGATGCGCACCTTGGCGGTTTCACCGGCAGCGTACGCCTTCTTGTCGGCGACGACGCCGGCGGTGTCCGGCGTATCGCGCTCGTCGGACGACGAGCCCCAGCCGACATAGAACTTGATGACGGTGCGGGTGTCGTTCTCGGCGTCGACCACGACCAGGCGGTGGCGGCCCCATTCGAACGTGCCGCGCACATTGGCCGGGCGGTCGGCCGCCACATCCAGGGTGCCTTCGGACACCACCGCGGCGCGGTCGTTATCCTGCCAGCGCCAGCGGCCGTCCTGGTCCTGGAACCACTGATAGGTGCGGGTGACGCGCTCGATGCGCCACTGCAGGCCCGAACGCGCGATGCGCTTGCCGTTGGCATCGACAGCGGCCACCTCGAAGGCCGCCTCATGGCCCTCGGGCACGAAGAAGGAGAAGTCCTTCTTGCCGTACCACGGCGGCAACTCGCGATCACCGATCGCCGGACGCACGCCGACATAGGCCTTGCGGGTGCGGATCGGGATCGACAGCGTCTCGGATGTCGGCCGACCGCCGGGCTCCAGCACGGAGATGCGGGTCTCGCCCAGCAGCGGCGCGAGGTGGTCGATCTTCTCGTCGAAGGTCGCGGTGGCGCGGCTCTTGCCCTTGGCGTCGAGCGTCGGCACGTCGAGCTTCACGATCTCGGGACCGAACTTGGCATCCGAGTCGCCGAACACGTAGCCGGGCAGGGCCGGGAAGGGCGCCGGGTCGACCTTCACCGTCATCTCGCCTTCGCCCTCGAGATCGGCGGCGGGTGCGCCGTAGAGGAAGTCGGCACCGATGTCGATCGCCACTTCGGCGTCGCGGCCGACGGGCGCCTTGGGACCGGCGAGCTCGACCTTGATCTTCTGCGGGATGAAGTCCTCGACCGCGAACTCGACGCGGCCGACCGGCGCGCCCTTGGGATCGAGATAGGTCTCGACCGACCATTTGCCGCGCCGTGCCGTGCGTGTCAGCTCCAGCGGCCAGTGCAGGCCGCCGGCGCCCTGCATCTGCAGGGCGGCGCGTCGGTACTCGACGCCGTCGGGCCGCTTGGCCACCATGGTCACCGGCACGCCTTCGACGGCGTTGGCAGCACGGTCGCGGATCAGCGCCACGATGTTCACGGTCTCGCCGGGCCGGAAGACGCCGCGCTCGGTGTACAGGAAGGCGTCGACCGGGCCAGGCACAGGACGGCCTTCGACGCCGCGGTCGCTGAGGTCGAACGCAGCCTTCTTGATGTCGATATGGTTGAAGTCGGAGCGGCCACGATCCAGCGCCATCACCATGATGGGCTCGGCGGCGGCCTTGGCGTTCAGCAAGTTGGCCGGAAAGTGTGCCTTGCCCTGCGCGTCAGTGGTGAGCTTGGCGATATCCTCGTTGTTGCGGGCGATCAGCGTCAGCTCGACGCCGGCGGCGGGCTGCGCCGTGTTCAGCGAACGGGCGAACACCGTCAGCCCATCGCTGCCGCTGAAGGTCGTGAGCCCGACGTCGGTATCGATCAGCCACTGCGTGGCAAAGCGGCGCTCATAGTACTTGTCGTAGTCGAAGTTCTCGTTCTCGCGGCTCAGCAGCTCGTCCAGCGCACCGTCGGCGGCATTCCACGCCACGACGACATAGGCGCCGGGCTTCCAGTCCTTGACGACCTCGCGCACCGGGATGGACGTGGTCACCGCCTTGTTCTGGACGTTGCGCACCTCCATCGTGCCCGACCACAAGAGCGTGCCGGTCTTCTTGCGGAAGGCGTCCATGGCATAGGACTGCAGCTCGCGGCGGCTCTCGCCGAAGGCCTCGTCATCGTCGGCATAGAAGATCGACGCGCTGCGGCCGACCTGCGAGACCATGCGCTCGCTGATGCGGTAGACTTGCACATAGACCTTCGAAACATTGACGGTGGTCAGCGGCACGCCGGCGGCGGTCTCGCGCGGCAGGATATGGCCCTTGCCCTGGAAGCCGACCGACGCCGGCCGTTCGCCCAGCGCGACGTCGACCTTCTCACCGGCGGCGAGCTTGGCGCCGCCCTTGGCCGGCAGGCCGGCCTTCAGCTCGACGGTGTAGTTGGTGCCGTAGGCTAGGCCATTCAGGCAGATGCGCTCCTGGCGCACGACCACGGCCGGCTTGATCTGCGGGTCGATGGCCAGATAGTCCTCGTACTTCACGCGCCCGCTGTCATCGAGCATCTCGGAAAAATGCAGGCACGCCTCGGGCGTGGCATCGGCGCTCAAGGTCATGCGCGCGAAGCGGAAGGGGATCGGCGTTGGCGCCGGCGTCGGTGCTGCCGCCGGTGTCGGTGCCGGCTTGGGCGCCGCATCGGCTGCCTTCGTCTCCGGCGGTTTCGGCGCCGGCTTGGCGGCCGGCACGGGTGGCGTGGCCGTCGACACATCGAACGGATCGGCGCGATGGCCGATGACGTAGCCGCCGAGGCCCGAAAGGACGGCGACGGTGACGAGCAGGGCTGCGGTGGTTTTCTTCATGGCCATCACCTTGAGCGGGCCGTTCCGCGAGGGGCGGCGGAAGGGCTTGGTACGCGACGCGACAGACGTGCGAAGCACAGCCTACCGCGTTGAAATTCAAAAGAGAAGTGATCGCTCGCCAAAGCGATTGTTGCAAGATTGTGAGGCAAACGGACGTGCATGGGTAACAATAATCCAAATATCGTTGAACCGTGGCGTGATTGTGTCAGTAGCGCGTCAGCACCGAGACGCGGCGAAATTCCTCGAAGCCGTGCTTTTCCTGCAACACGCTCTGCACGATTCCGGCACATCTCGTCGCTTCGGTGAAGGCCTTGCGCCGACGTCGTTGTGGATGACTGCGCAGGGCGCTGTCGCCGCCGGCCGCACCCTTTGGTAAGCAAGGCGCCGCACACGATTTCACACGGACATGACCCTTCATCTGATCAAGCTCGCCGTCGGAGTCGACGACATTGCGCATCTGAAGAAGCTCCAGGACAAGCGCCGCAAGGAACGCCGGCAGAAGCCGGGCACGCCGCACTGGGTCTTCACCCGCAACACACCGCGCCGATCCGACGCCCTGTTGGACGGCGGCTCGCTGTATTGGGTGATCCGCGGCGTGGTGCGCTGCCGGCAGGAACTGGTGGGCCTCGACGAGGACCGCGATGCCGATGGCGACAAATTCTGCCGCATCAAGGTCAGGCGCACGGTGATCGCGACGGCGCCCAAGGCGATGCGCGCGTTCCAGGGCTGGCGCTACTATGAAGACGAGCACGTACCACCCGACCTGCGCAGTGGCGACACGGCCGACGTGCCGTCCGAGATGGCTGCCGAGCTGAAACGGCTGGGACTGTTGTAGCTTCCCTCCCCACGCAGTGGGGAGGAAGATTCAATGCACCGCGTCGGGTCGGTCCTTGCTTAGCGCCAGCCATTCGGCCATCAGTCGGCCGTTGTCGGCCGGGAAGGTCTCTTCCAGCACCGATGAGGCCGTGACGCGATCGACCCGGAAATGACGGTAGTCGGCGCGCAGCTCGCACCAGGCAGCGATCAGGGTGACGTCGACGTAGTAGGCCATGGCGATCGGCCAGATCGTGCGCTCGCTGCGCTTGCCCTTGTCGTCGACATAGGTGATGCGCATCTTGCGTTGGGTGCGGATGGCGCTGCGCGCGGCGGCGAGATCGAGCCCCGTGGGTGCCACGGCATCGCCGTCGGAGACGTAGAATGCCGGCTGCTCGATCGGCGGGCGCAGGTCCTCCGGCAGCACGGCCATCACCTTTGACAGCACGCTGTTGGCGGCCTGCTGCAGCTTGCGATCGCGCAGACGGCGCACCAGTCGCGTGCCGACGGCGATGGCGTCGACCTCCTCGGCCGTGAACATCAGGGGTGGCAGGTCAAAACCGCGGCGCAGCACATAGCCGATGCCGGCAGCCCCCTCGATCGGAATGCGCCGCGCCTGCAGGGTGGCGATGTCGCGATAGACCGTGCGCACGGTGACTTCGAGCGCGTCTGCCAGCGCGGCGGCGGTCAGCGGCCGGCGGCTTGAACGCAGCATCTGCAGGATGTCGAACAGCCGGTCGGCGCGGCGCATCGGCGGCCTCCTTACGACGCCGCGATACTACTGACAAAACGCTGTCAGTAGCCAACCCCTATGGTCGCGTCGTCTCACAGCGAGAGCGACCATGACAATCCAGCAGAACCAGGCCCGTCTCGGCATTCTCTTGGCACTGGCGTCGGCGATCGCTTTCAGCACTGCTGGACTGTTCACGCGCCTGATCACCGTCGATGTGTGGACCATCCTGTACTGGCGCGGCCTGTTCGCCGGCCTGTTCATCGGCGGCTGCATCATCTGGCAGCAGCGCGCACGCACCGTGGCGGCCATCCGCGCCATCGGCTGGATCGGGTTCATCCCGGTGGTTTGCACCAGCCTGTCGACGATCTGTTTCATCAATGCGCTCCGATTGACGGATGTGGCCGACGTCATGGTGATCGCGGCCACGGCGCCCTTCGTCACGGCGGCGCTGGCCTGGCTGTGGACCGGCGAGCGCGAGAGTCGGGTGACGCTGGGCGTGAGTGCCGTGGCGCTGGCCGGCGTGGCGCTGATGTTCGATGCCAGCCTGTCGCGGGATCATCTCATCGGCAATCTGCTGGCGTGCGCCATGACGGTGCTGATCTCCATCCCGAAGGTCGTCATCCGCCAGAGGCGGGAAATTTCCATGCTGCCGGCGGCGAGCCTGGGCGCCTTCGGGTGCGCGCTGGCCGCGCTTCCCGCCGCCAGTCCCTTGGCGCCCGGCATCACGGATTTTGCCTATCTGGTCCTGTTCGGCACGGCCCAGTTCGGGCTTGGTCTGCTGCTGATCACTATCGCCACGCGCCTGATCTCGGCCACGCGATCGGCGCTGATCGAAAGCCTCGACACGCCGCTGGCGCCGCTCTGGGTCTGGCTCGCTCTCGGCGAGACGCCGCGGCTGATGGCGTGTGTCGGGGGTGCCATTGTGATGCTCGCCGTGACTGCCGATATGCTGTGGTCTCAGTACGGAGGCACGGCATGTCGGATCAAGGTCACGCTATCGTCATGCGCCAGTATGGTCCGCCCTCGGTCTTGCGCCTCGAGACAGTGACGCTGCCGCCGCTGGCGGACGGCGACATTCGCGTGCGCAGCCTGGCGTCAGCCGTCAACCACTCGGACCTCGAGATCCGGGTCGGCACCTGGCGCATCCGTGGGCAAAACCCGTTTCCCTATGTTCCGGGCCTGGAAGTCGTGGGCGAGGTGGTGGCAACGGGCACCGCGGTGTCGGACTTCGGCGTTGGCGATCGCGTCATCACCATGATGCAGGGCTTCGGCGGCGTGCGCGCCGAGCGGCCGGGCGGCTATGCGACGTATGCCACGATGCCGGCGGCCACGGCAGCGCCGGTGCCCGCCGATCTGGATATTCACGCTGTCGCCTCCCTGGGGTTGGCCAGCGTCACGGCGTTCGAGGGCTTGCGCAAGCTCGGTAACCTCGACGGACGGCGAATCGCCGTCACCGGCGCGGCGGGTGGAGTCGGCTCCGCCGCGGTTGGGCTGGCGCGGGCGCAGGGCGCCGACGTGGTCGCCATCGTCTCGCGCGCCAGCCAGGCCGACTATGTCCGCGCGCTGGGTGCGGTCGATGTCGTGGCCGCCGATGCGGTCACCGCCGGCGCGCTGGGCGAGGCGAGCCTCGACGGCATTCTGGATACCGTGGCGGGTGCCGGATTCGGTGCCTACGTTGCAGCCCTGCGGCCCGGCGCCACGCTCTGCCTCGTGGGCTCGGTCGGCGGCCATCACGTCGCGTTCGACGCCGACTATCTCTACGACGTGACCTTGACCGGCTATTCGACCGAAAGCCTCGATGGCACCGCGTTGCGCCGTGCCATGGCGTCCATCACCGACGATCTCCGGCGCGGCGCGCTAGCACCACCGGCGCACACGCTCTTTCCCCTGCGTGACGCTGCCGCCGCGCACGAAGCGCTCGAACGCCACGGCGTGCAGGGACGCATCCTGCTGGTGCCTGAGACCTAGTATTGAATCCCTGGGAGCGCGGGCCTCCGGCCCGCTCATGTCTCGGCCCTATGTGCGCAGGCGAAAGCAAAGCTTTCGCCGAAGATGCGGGCGGGACGCCCGCGCTCCCGGAAGAAGACGTCACCCCTTGGCGGCCGCCTTGCGTTCGGCGTCCAGGCGCTTGAGCTCGCGGCGCATGATCTTGCCGGTCGTGGTGAGCGGGAAGTCGGTGACGAACTCGACCTCGCGCGGATACTCATGCGCCGCCAGCCGGGTCTTCACGTAGCCCGCAATGTCGGCCTTCAGTGCGTCCGACGGCGCTACTTCGGGACGCAGCTGGATGAAGGCCTTGACGATCTCGGTGCGCACGGGATCGGGCACGCCCACGACACCGACCATGGCTACGGCCGGGTGCTTGATCAGGCATTCCTCGATCTCGCCCGGACCGATGCGGTAGCCGCCCGAGGTGATCACGTCGTCATCGCGGCTCTTGAAGAAGAGATAGCCGTCCTCGTCGAGCCGTCCGAGATCGCCGGTCAGCAGCCAGTCGCCAGCGTACTTCTTCTGCGTCGCCTCGGGGTTGTTCCAATACTGCAGCATCACCACCGGATCGTGGCGCCAGCCGGCGAGCTGACCTTCCTCGCCCGGCGGCAACGGATTACCGGCCGAGTCGACCACGGCGATGCGCCGGCCAACGCAGGCGCGGCCGCAGGAGCCGGCACGCACCTCGAACCAGTTGGGGCTGTTCAAGGTCATCAGGTTCATCTCGGTCTGGCCGTAGCCTTCCGAGAGCGTGCAGCCAAAGGTCTCGCGGCCCCACTGCAGCAGTTCCTCGCCCATCGCCTCGCCGCCGGTGTAGACGGTGCGCACGGCATAGTTCCAGCGCTGCCGCGGCGCCTCGACCTGGCGCATCATCTTGAGCGCGGTGGGCGGGATGAAGCTGGCGCTGACGTGGTGCTTCTGCAGCAGGTGGAAGGCCTTCTCGGGGTCGAACTTGGTGAAGCGGTGCGCCAGCACCGGCGTGCCGAAATACCAGGCCGGGAACAGCGCGTCGTAGAGGCCGGCGATCCAGGCCCACTCGGCCGGCGTCCACAGCACCTCGTTGCCGCGCGGCCAGAAGTCGGCCCATTGCTGCATGGCCGGGATCACGCCCTCCAGCATGCGATGCGCGTGCAGGGCACCCTTGGGCTGGCCCGTGGTGCCCGAGGTGTAGACCAGCAGCGCCGGATCCTCGCGGTGCGTGTCGACGGTGGCGAAGGAGTCGGACGCCGCGGCGAGCAGGGTGTCGTAGTCCAGGAAGTCGCCGGCGTGCTTGCCGGCGCCGATGACGATCACATGCTTCAGCGCCGGCAGGCGCGGGCGCGCCGATAGCACCTTGGGCAGTTGCGACATGTCGGTGATGACGACGCAGGCGCCGGCGTTGGCCAGGCGATACTCGACGGCTTCCTCACCGAACAGGGTGAACAGGGGCAGGGCGACGGCGCCCATGCCGTAGCAGGCGACATGTGCCACCGCGAGCTCGGCGCTTTGCGACAGGAACACGCCGACACGCTCGCCCTTGGTGACGCCCAGGCCGGTGAGCGCATTGGCCACCCGGGCGCTGGCGCGCAGGATGTCGCCGAAGCTCCAGGTCCGTACCGAGCCGTCGGCGTTCTCGACGATCATGGCCAGCGCCTGCGGCGGATGACGCTCGCAGACCTGGCGGCGGATGTTGTAGTGCTCCGCTATCCGCCACTGGAACCGGCGCTGTGCCTCTTCATACGGTACGCCCAACGGCAACATCTGCTCGACCTCTGCTGGACCCTGCGCACGTCATTTGAGCACGAACGGCGCGCAAGTGTCTGCGGCGATCTGCAAAGGTCTCCGGGCGCCGTTCGCTCAGCGGTTCGGCACGCCGGCGATCTGCATCGGCTTCACCTCGATGCGCTGCCAGACATTGCCGGTCACGTAGGGATCGCGCTTCAGCCAGGCATCGAGACCGGCGCGGTCCTTGAAGTTCACCATCATGGCCGAGCCGATCATCTTGCCGTCATCGTCCAGAAGGGCACCGCCCGATACCACCTCGCCGCTCTCCAGCATCGGCTTGATGCCTTCGAAGTGGGCGGGCCGCGCTGCCATGCGGCGGCTCATGGCGTCGGCGTCGGTACCGTCGTAGGCGAGCACCAGATAGTGCGGCATGGTCTTTCCTCCCGGGATGGTCTGCATTCTGTACGCATGCGGACGCACCGTATTTTCTTTCAACTGATCGATCAAGATTGTCGGTTCTGTCCGATTGCGCTATCTGCGTCTCATACACGCCGACAGCAGGGCAGGACGCAGCGTGACGAAGACAGGCTCGCCATCGATGACAGCCAAGCCCAATGGCCCGATCGCCATGGGCCGCAACACCAAGGCCGGCGAGCCGACGCGTTTGCGCATTCTTGATGCCGCCGAGAGGCTCTTTGCCGAGAACGGCATCGACGGCACGTCGCTGCGCCGGATCATGGCGGCAGCCAAGGTCAGTATCTCGCAGATCAACTATCACTTCGGCACCAAGGAAGCCCTGCTGCACGCCATCTTCGTGCGCCGGGCGGTGCCGCAGATCGAGGCGCGGCTGAAGCTGCTGGACGACGTGCGCAAGATGCCGGCGGAGCGGCGGCTCGAGGAACTGGTGCGCACGTACTTCGCGCCCATCGAATGGTTTGTCTCGGGTGATCGCGAGTCGGTCGACTACGTGCGAATCCTGGCCCGCATCGGGCTCGACCCCAGTGATGCCGGGCGATCCATGCTCTCGGAGTTCTACGACGACTTCCAGCACCAGGTGATCGCCGAGCTGCAGAAGGCGCTGCCCGAGGTGTCGGAGGCGGATATCTACTGGCGCTGGCACTGCATGCTGGCGATCCTGCTCTACAGCATGACCTATGTGAGCCGCCTGCGCGATGTGTCCGGCGGGCGCTACGACATGCGCCATGGCAACGAATTCTTCGAGCACGTGATCCCGTTCCTGGTGAACGCCATGCGCACGCCGAGTGGGCCGGGCAAGATGCCGGCGGCGATGCGCCTGCAGACCGCGCTCAATGGTGCCGCACCTGCAGCCGCCAAGCGATCGCGCGCCGGCAAACGGCGGACGAGCGCTTCCGGCGCGTAGCGTCCGCCGCGCTGTCATCCCGAGCGCAGCGGGGGATGACAGCGGCGCGTCTCGCTATGCGGATTGCAATTCGATCGATCGATCGATATACTTTCAAAAAAGTGGAGGAAACGACATGCCCACAGGGCAGGGATGATCGCCCCATCGGTGGCGCGATACCCGGCGTCCACGGTGGCTGCGTTGCAGCCGCCGTTCATCGCGCTCAAGGACGTCGCCAAGACCTATAGCGCGCGCGCCGGCGGCGCCGTGCAGGCCGTGGAGAGCGTTTCTTTTCAGATCGGACGTGGCGAGTTCACGTCGATCGTGGGGCCCTCGGGCTGCGGCAAGACCACGCTGCTGAAGATGATCGGCGGCCTGTTGCCGGTGTCAGGCGGTGCGATCACCTATCACGGCATCCCCAGCGGCCAGAAACGTCCGGAGCTGGGCATGGTGTTCCAGGACGCCGTGCTGTTGCCGTGGCGAACGGTGCTGCAGAACGTGATGCTGCCGATCGAGGTGGCGCGCGGTGATCTCGCGGCCGGCCAGAAGCAGGCCCGGGCGCTGATCGACCTGGTGGGCCTGCGTGGTTTCGAGGACAAATACCCGACCGAGCTGTCCGGCGGCATGCAGCAACGCGCCTCGATCGCGCGGGCGCTGGTCAATGATCCGGCGCTGCTGCTGATGGACGAGCCGTTCGGCGCGCTCGATGCGCTGACGCGCGAGCGCATGACCCTGGAACTGCAGCGCATCTGGAGCAGCAGCCGCAAGACCGTGCTCTTCATCACGCATTCGATCCCCGAGGCCGTGCTGCTGTCGGACCGCGTGATCGTGATGACAACCCGGCCGTCGCGGGTGGCCGAGATCATCGACATCGACCTGCCGCGTCCCCGCACGTTGCAGATCTCCGACGATGCCCGCTTCATCCGCTACGCCGCGCACATCCGCGAGCTGTTCACCGCCACGGGGGACCTCTAGTCATGAGCGTGCACGCAACACTGGAGGGCGTGCGGACCGGCGAAGGCATATTCACGCGGCTGGTCCGACGTTTCGATGCGGGTCTTCTGCTGTCGCTGATCCTGTTCGTGGCGCTGTTCGGTGGCTGGCAGCTGGCCGTGAATCGCGGGTTGATGCCGGCATTCGTCCTGCCGGCGCCGACCGACGTGGCGCTGCGCGTGGTCGAGGATGCGATGCTGCCACGCGTGCACGTGGCCACGCTCTACACGCTGACGGCGATCCTGGTAGGCTTCGCCATCGCCGCCATCCTGGGCATTGCGCTGGGAGCGGCGATTGCGCTGGTGCCGCTGCTCGATCGCGTGCTGTCGCCCTACATCATCGCGCTGCAGACCATTCCCAAGGTGGCGATCGCGCCGATCCTGATCATCTGGTTCGGCATGGGCATCGAATCCAAGATCGTGATCGTGGCGCTGATCGACTTCTTCCCGATCCTGGTCAATGCGGCGGCCGGTTTCCGCAACATCGATCCTCGGCAGATCCTGTTGATGAACGCCATCAATGCCTCGCCGTGGCAGATCTTCGTCAAGGTCCGCGTGCCCAACGCCATGCCCTACCTGATGGCGGGGATCTACATCTCGATGGTGTTCTCGGTGATCGGCGCCGTCGTCGGCGAGTTCATCGGCAGCACGCAGGGACTGGGCAGCGAGATCGTGCAGCGCCAGGCGGTGATGGACGTAGTCGGCGTGTTCTCGATGCTGGTCATCCTCACGCTGATCGGCATTGCGCTCAATGCCATCACGCGGCTGGTCGCCAGGCGCCTGGTGTTCTGGGCCGACTCCGAGAATCCAGCCGGCGTGTGAGCATCGTCCGGCGCCGCCACCTTTCAGGAGGACGATCCGTGAGCAGACGACTGAGTGTGCAGATTGCGGGCTTCAGACACGTCAACCCGATCCCCAATGCGGCGCGCGTCGGCAACCTGCTGATGTCCGGCGTGATTCTCGGCGTTGATCCCGACACCCACAAGATGCCGGCCGACCTGGAAACCCAGTGCCGCAACATGTTCGCGCATGTGCGCAGCATCGTGGAGGCGGGCGGCGGCACGATGGACGATATCGTGAAGATGACGGTGTGGCTGAAGGACGTCACGCAGCGTGACGTCCTGAACCAGGTCTGGGTCGCGACCTTCCCGGATGCGCAGAACCGGCCGGCGCGCCATGCGCTGCCCATCGTCGGCGAGTCGCCGGCGCTCATTCAATGCGACCTGACCGCCGTCATCGGCTGAGCTGACAGGAGAAGGTGATGCAGGATCTGGCCAACATGCAGCTGAAGCCGATGCAAAAGTTCAAGGTATTCGATCCCAATCCGAAGACGCCGTCACCCTTGCCGCCGCCGAAGAGCTGCGACAGCCAGTTCCATATCTTCGCGCCGGTCGACCAGTATCCGATCCGTCCGGGCGCTGCCTATCACACGCCTGAGGCGACCATCGGCGCGGCGCTGCGCATGCACAAGGCGCTGGGCATCGAGCGCGGCGTGATCGTTCAGTCGACGGCCTATGGCAAGGACTACCGCATCCTGCTCGACGGCCTGAAGGCGGCCGGCCCCAACTACCGCGGCATCGCCGTGATCGACGACACCGTAAGCGATGCCGATCTGCAGCGCATGCACGACGGTGGCGTGCGCGGGATCCGCTTCAACTACCTGAAGGTACTGAACATCGTTCCCAGTCCCGACACGCTGAAGCGCTCGATCGCGCGCGCCCAGGAACTCGGCTGGTTCGTGAAGTTCAATGCCTCAGGCGAAGACCTGATGGCTATCGAACCGATCTTGCGCACCATCAAGACCCCGGCAGTCGTCGACCACCTGGCCTTTCCCGATTTCAACCAGCCGGTGACCCAGCCCGGCATGCGCCTGGTGCGCGACCTGATGCGGCAAGGCAACTGGTGGATGATGCTCTCCAATGGCGATCGCGCCTCGAAGCAGGGCCATCCCTGGCACGACGCGATCCCCTATGCGCGATCCTATATCGATGTTGCGCCGGATCGCGTGATCTGGGGGTCCGACTGGCCGCATCCGCTGGTCACCGAGGACCAGGACATGAAGAACGACGGCGACCTGCTGGAGCTGCTCTACAGCTACACCTCCAGCGAAGCGATCAAGCGCATGATCCTGGTCGACAATCCGGCCGTGCTGTTCGGCTTCGATCGGTGAGGTCGAACCCATCGTCCAACAGGGGGAACGAACATGGCTTTCGCTGCGCTACGCAAACTGGCCGCCGTGCCGATCCTGGTCTGGGCTGCGGCCACGGCCGGGCCCGCCCACGCTCAGCTGAAGAAGTTCGCGGTTCAGGGCGGGGCGCCGGTGCCCTACATCGCCTTTGCGCCGATTTACATTGGCCAGCAGGCCGGCTTCTTCAAGGAGGACGGGCTCGATGTCGAGATCCGGTATTCCTCCGGCGCACCGCAAGCCACGCAACTGGCTGCTGCCGGCCAGGCCGACGTGGCGATGATCACCGTCGAGCCGTCGATCAATGGCTATGAGAAAGGCATCCGCGGCAAGATTATCTTCGCCACCAACAACCACCTGATCTACTTCATCGCCGTGCCGGAAAGCTCGCCGATCCAGCGCATCGAGGAGCTCAAGGGCAAGAAGATCGGCGTTTCCAACTTCGGCAGCGCGGCAGTGCCGGTCGTACGCGCCATCCTGCGCGCCGCCGGGATCGAGCCGGGCGCCGACACGCTGGTGCCGGTCGGCGTCATGGACCAGGCGATGGCAGCCCTGCAGTCCAACAACGTGCAGGCGCTGGGCCTCTTCGACGGCATCTATTTCGGCCTGGAGCGCGCCGGCTACAAGTTCCGCTACTTCAAGCACCCGACCCTGGCCACGCTGGGCAACGGCGGCATGTTCGCCTCCGACAAGGCGATCGCGACCCGGCGTGATGACATCTGCGGCTTCGGCCGTGGTTTCGCGAAGTCCGTGGTCTTCATGCTGACCAATCCCGAGGCGGCCACCCGCATGTGGTGGAACGTGTCGCCGGCGGCCAGGCGCGGCGCCACCGACGAGGAGGCGATGAAGAACGGCCTGCCGGAGATCGTGAGCACGGCCACGACCTACGATCTCGGTTTCCCGCCGCAGAAGCGCTACGGCGTCATCGACCAGGCGCGCTTCAAGAGCTATGTCGATCTGCTGAAGCAGGAAGGCGTCATCGCCTCGGTCCCGCCGGTCGGCGAGTTGGTTACCGACAGCTTCATCGATTGCATCAACAAGTTCGATGCCGAGCAGGTGCGCAAAGTTGCGCGCGGCTGGAAGGGGTGAGGACGCCGGTCGAGGGTACAATCGCGACAATACAATCAATCGGTTATATGAGGGCGCTTCCGCCGCTCGTGGTCTGACGTTATCGTGCCGGCCGCACGATAGGAGCGTTCCCGACCATGGCCCCCGATGGTGGCGCCGCGCGCGCCAAGTCCAATACCGAGATTGTGGCGTCGGTCTGTCCGCACGACTGTACCAGCACCTGCGCGCTGGACGTCGAACGGCTGGATGCACGGACCATCGGCCGCGTCCGCGGCTCCAAGCGCAACACCTATACCGCGGGCGTGATTTGCGAGAAGGTCGCGCGCTACAGCGAGCGGGTACATCACCCCGACCGCCTGCAGTACCCGATGAAGCGGATAGGGCCCAAAGGCTCGGGCCAGTTCAAGCGCATCGGCTGGGACGAGGCGCTGGACATCGTGGCGCACGAGTTCACCGAGCGGGCGGCGAAATTCGGCACCGAGACCGTGTGGCCCTATTTCTATGCCGGCACCATGGGGCTGGTGCAGCGCGACGGCATCCAGCGCCTGCGCCATACGATGAAATACTCGCGCTGGTTCTCGACCATCTGCGTGACCCTGTCGGACACCGGCTGGATCGCCGGTGTCGGCGCCAAGCGCGGCGCCGATTTCCGCGAGGTCGACGAGCATTCGGACCTGGTGGTGATCTGGGGCGGCAATCCCGTGAACACCCAGGTCAACGTCATGCACCACGCCATGGTGGCGCGTAAGCGGGGCGCCACGCTGGTCGTGGTCGATCCGTATCGCACCGGTACGGCCGAAAAAGCCGACATGCACTTGGCGGTGCGGCCGGGCACCGACGGCGCGCTGGCCTGCGCGGTGATGCACGTGCTGTTCGCCGAGGGCTTCGCCGACTGGGACTACCTGCGGCAATACACCGACCGGCCCGACGACCTTGCCGCCCATGTGAAGGGCAAGACGCCGGCATGGGCGGCGGCGATCACCGGGCTCAGCGTCGAGGAGATCATTGCCTTTGCGCGCCTCTACGGCGGCACCAAGAAGGCGTTCATCCGCTGCCATCACGGCTTCAGCCGCTCGCGCAACGGCGCCGCCAACATGCATGCCGTGACCTGCCTGCCGGCGGTAACCGGCGCCTGGAAATACAAGGGCGGCGGGGCGCTCTACGGCCACACCGGCATGTATCCGCTGAACCGCACGTTGATCGAGGGGCTGGACTGCGTCGACACCTCCATCCGCGATCTCGACCAGTCGCGGCTGGGGCCGATCCTGACCAACGATCCCGGGGCGCTGAACGGCGGCCCGCCGGTGACGGCGATGCTGATTCAGAACACCAACCCGGCGATGGTCTGTCCGGAGTTGCACCTGGTGCACAAGGGCCTAGCGCGCGAGGACCTGTTCCTGTGCGTGCACGAGCAGCTGCCGACCGAGACAGTGGCGTTCGCCGACATCGTGCTGCCGGCGACCACGTTCCTCGAGCATGACGATTTCTATACCGCCAGCGGCCACACGTATTTCCAGGTCACCAAGAAGGTGATCGAGCCCTATGCTGAGAGCCGTCAGAACCACGATGTCATCTGCGGCCTGGCCAAGCGGCTGGGCGCCCAGCATCGCGGCTTCGACATGACGGTCTGGGAGATCATGGACGAGACCCTGCGGCTGTCAGGCATGTGGGACGCCGAGACCAACCATGCCAAGGGCGGCCAGGATATGGCGCTGCCGTTCGAGACGGCACACTTCCTCGACGGTTTCGAGACGCCGGATCGCAAGTTCCACTTCAGCCCCGACTGGTCGCGCTTCGGCGGGCGCTGGCGCGAGATGCCCGATCTGCCCGATCATCTTGATGTGATCGACAACGCCACGGCGGACAAACCATTCCGAATGGTGGCGGCGCCGGCCCGTACCTTCCTGAACTCGACCTTCACCGAGACTCCGGGATCGCTTGCGCGCGAGAAGCGGCCGACGGTGCTGATGAACCCCGACGACTGCACCGCGATGGGCGTTGGCGAGGGTGATCGGGTGGTGCTGGGCAACGAGCGCGGCAGCGTGCTGGTGCATGTGATGCCGCAGGCCGGCCAGCAGCGCGGCGTGATCGTGGTCGAGGGCATCTGGCCCAACAAGCACTTCGAGCGGAAGATCGGCATCAACGCCATCACCAGCGCCGACCCCGGCTGGCCCAACGGTGGCGCCGTGTTCCATGATACGGCGGTGTGGATCCGTCCGGCATGAGCACGGGCGGATTTCGCGTCAGCACCGACCGGTCCGACATCGATCTCGACACGCTGCATCGGTTCCTGTCGACCCAGACCGGGTGGGCGAAAGATATCCCGCGCGAGGTCGTGGCGCGTTCGCTTGAGCACTCGCTGTGCTTCACGCTGCTGGACGGTGATGGGCGCCAGCGCGGGTTCGCGCGCGTCGTGACGGATCGTGCGACGTTCGCCTATTTGAACGACGTCTACGTCGATGCCGATCTGCGCGGGCAGGGTCTTTCGCGGCTGTTGATGGATGCCGTGCATGCCCATCCCGACCTGCAGAACCTGCGTCGCTGGTTGCTCGCGACCAACACCGCGCCATGGCTCTACGAGAAATACGGCTGGTCGTCCCTGGTCAAGCCCACAATGTTCATGGAACGTCACGATCCGGACGTGTATCGCCGTGGTATTAACCGGAAATTGTCGTCGGCCTGAACCTGCCTGTGCTACTCTGGCCTGGAAGGTGCACCCATGAGCCATATCTCGAGGCGGCTGGAAAAGATCTTTGAGGCTGTGCGGCAGTGGCCGGCGGACCGCCAGGACGCGGCAGCTGAAATTCTTGAGCAGATGGGTGCCTTGGAGAGCGGGCCCTATCAGCTCTCTCCGGAAGAGCAGGCTGATCTCGAAGAGGCACTTAACGAAGTCCGCCGCGGCGAACTGGCGAGCGACGGGGACGTTGCCGCTACGTTTGCACGTCTCGGCCTGTGAAAGTTCGGTATTCAAGACGGGCTCTCGCTCAACTCGAACAGATCCATAGCTACATCGCGTGCCGGAACCCGAGAGCTGCCGAGATCGTCGCCCAACACATCACGCGATCAATCGAGTTCCTCGCCGAATTTCCATACATGTACCAACAGACGAACATGCCCCAAGTGCGCATGCTGCCTGTTATTCGATATCCCTATCTTGTGTTCTACACGATCGATGAAGCACTGCAGGGTAAGTGGTGGTTCTACGTATTAGACATAGTGCGCGAGATCCGGATACCTAGCTGGTACAAGGGCTTCCGGGGCCAATATCAGGCGACGGCCCAAGTTGTCCCCACCCACCGACTCGCAGCAAGCGGGCGATCGGTGTAACAATCGGGCCAGGAGATCGGCATCAGACCGGTCGGTGAGGCCCCCTCGATGAGTGCAAACACCGCGCCCTTTCTCGCCGCGTTCCGTCCGGCCGCGAATCCCAGTGTCGTGCAAGCACAGGCGTCGGCTGGTGCCCCGCGCGCGCATGTGATCGTCTTCGGCAACGAGAAGGGCGGTTCCGGCAAGTCGACGGCGGCGATGCATATCGCCGTGGCGTTGCTGCGCGACGGCGCGCGCGTGGGCGTCATCGACGTCGACGCCCGCCAGGGCACCCTCACGCGCTACGTCGAGAACCGCCGCACCTGGGCCAACGCCAAGAGCATGACAACGCCGTTGCCGGATCACCGCGCCGTGTTGCCCAGCACGCTGGCTGTTCGCGGTGACGCCGAGGCCGACGAGCGGCAGCGGCTCGATGCGGCGTTCGCCGACCTGCTGCCGACCTGCGACTATGTCGTCGCCGACACGCCGGGCAGCGACACGTTCCTGTCACGTCACGCCCATACCTACGCCGACACCCTGGTGACGCCACTGAACGACAGTTTCGTCGATCTCGACCTGCTGGCGCGCGTCGATCCGGATACGCTGAAGGTGGTCCGCCCCAGCATCTATGCCGAGACGGTCTGGAAGCAGCGGCAGCTGCGAGCGATGAGCGGCGGCAAACCGGTCGACTGGCTGGTGATGCGCAACCGCCTGTCGGCGATCGCGGCGCGCAACAAGCGCGATATGGGCTCGGTGCTCGAGGCGCTGGCCAAGCGCATCGGCTATCGCCTGGCCGCCGGACTCGCTGAACGCGTGATCTATCGCGAGCTCTTTCTCAAGGGCCTGACCCTGCTCGACCTGCGCGAGGAAAAGACGGGTATCGCCATGACCATGTCGCACGTTGCAGCGCGCCAGGAAGTGCGCGATCTGCTGGCGGCGTTGAACCTGCCGCTGCGCACCGAGCCGGAGCCGGCAACAGCACCTGTGGCAGAGACGCCGCCTCAAGCCGAGTCAGTTGAATCCTGAAGGCCGTGATGCTCGCGTAGACGATCGCGCGCGGCGTGCCCTGCCGCCAGGTTGTCGCAGTTGATGATCGCCAGCCGGAACCCGCCGGGCGGCATGGCATGGCGCTCCGGTGCCAGATCCTCGTGGAATGTCGTCTGCACGCTCATCACACCGGGCAGCCGGAGAAGATCTGCCACCAGCGCCGGCGGCGGATGGCGATAGCGCCGTCCGTGTGGGCCGAACAACACGACGCTGAAGCCGTCGCGCCGTTGCGTGTCGTCGAATGTCCACGCGCCGGCCGCATAGAGGCGGACGACAGCCTCGACCCAGCCGGGGCCATAGAGGTCGGGCCACTGGTCGGCGAAGCGCAAATGCACTTCGATGATACGGCCGCCGATGGTCTCGAAGTTCACCATGCCGGTGTAGCCGCGCAGGTGACGCGCCGCCCAATCGCCGCACCAGGATTCGATGGCGCTGTCGGGTGCGGCGTGCACCGTCCAGTGGTCGAACGTGCCATTGCCTGCTGGTGCGCCGGTCGAGTGCCGCCACCAGCGCACCGCGCCATTGACCACGGCCGCATCCGAGCTGACATGCCGGCCATCCAGCAGAGTCATCCAGAAATGCCCTGGCGCGTAGGCGGCGGTGTAGTCGTCTTCTGACGCCAGCACGCGACTGCCGACCCCCATCCCTTTGAGGTTGTAGATCGGCTTGGAGAAAACCGGAAAGGACGACGGCGGCACGCCGTGCGGCGCTGCGCCGAGGCCCTGGCTGCTGGCCACGGCGAGCTTGTCATAGACCCAGCGATGCTCGGGAAACCACAACCAGGCGTCGGCGTCCTCGGTCGGAATCAGCACATCAGCCGGGCAGGCGACGGACTCGAAGTACTGCAGCCGCCACGGGTCGGCCTCGCAGATGGGCATGATGGGTCCCGAGCAAGGATATAGCGCACGCGCAGTCTGACACGACGCGTCGGGACGCCAAAGTACCCGATCAGGCGACGGGAGGCGGCGTCACCGTCAGATCCGGCCCATCAGCAACAGGACCAGGATGACAACCAGCGCGACTCCGAAAAACCCGGACGGATAGTAGCCCCAGCCGCGGCTGTACGGCCACGCGGGCACGGCACCGACCAGCAGCAGGATCAGGATAATGAGAAGAATCAGCGATACCGACATCGGCTCATCCGTTGGCGACGCACCGGCCGTCGCAGCCGCTCCCGTCAGCCAACGGTAACGAATGTGCGAAGTTCCTTGCCAAAGGATGTCAGGTTTCCAGTGCGATACGTACGTACGCAGCCGATTCCCACCATCAACTCTTCGGTGAGTGTCGAAACGAGGTTGATTCTGCCCTCGAAAGGGACCTTATTTGTTCTATCGAGACCGCCAGAGGTTCGTATGTCCGACTCGGACGGACGAAGGTCGGTCGCAAGGTGTCACAGACCTTCTTGCGACCGACGGCAATCCAGATCTCATCATGCGGCATCGCCGTGGAACCGCTGTTTTGTAGCAGCGTTGCGACCTGACCAGCGAGCGGTTCGGCGGAGAATGACGTGCCGGCTGTTGTAGAGGAACATCCCGGCCGGCAGGAAGGCCGTGCCGCGCTGGCGGCACGGTTCAAGGCGATTCGACAATACAGCGAGCGACTGGCCGCGCCGTTGTCGCCGGAAGACCAAACCGTGCAGTCGATGCCGGACACCAGTCCAACCAAATGGCATCTGGCCCACACGACCTGGTTCTTCGAGACCTTCATCCTGGCGCGCTTCGATCCGGCGTATCAGCCGTACGATCCGCGCTACGGCTACCTCTTCAACTCGTACTACGAAGCGGTCGGCGCGCGCCATCCGCGGCCGCAGCGCGGTCTGCTGTCGCGACCGGGCGTCGAGGACATCCTGTGCTATCGCCGTTACGTCGATCGCGCGATGGGCGAGCTGATGGTACGCGATGATGGACGCGCCAACGCAGAGCTTTGGAGCCTGCTCGAGCTCGGACTCAATCACGAGCAGCAGCATCAGGAACTGATCCTGATGGATATCAAGCACGTGCTGTCGGTGAACCCGCTGCGGCCGGCCTACCAGGCGTCGGCGCTTCGCGGCGATGGGCCGATCGCGCCGACGACATGGACGCGGTTCGAGGGTGGCCTGGTTGAGATCGGGCATGCCGGCAACGGCTTTGCCTTCGACAACGAGGGCCCGCGTCATCGCGCATGGCTGGATGGTTTTGCGCTCGCGTCGCGTCTGGTGACCTGCAGCGAGTTCGTCGAGTTTATCGAGGACGACGGTTACCGGCGGCCTGAGTTCTGGCTGTCCGAGGGCTGGGCTACCGTCAACACCCGGGGCTGGACGGCGCCGCTGTACTGGGAAAACATCAGCGGCCGCTGGCATATCTTCACGCTGGCCGGCCAACGGCCGCTGGCGATGGACGAGCCGGTCTGCCACGTCAGCTACTACGAGGCGGCGGCTTATGCAAAGTGGGCGGGCCGACGCCTGCCGACCGAGACCGAATGGGAGCATGCTGCGGCGACTGTCGCGCTGCGCGGCAATCTCGGTGATGAGCGCATGTTGCATCCGGCGCCGGCGCCCAACGCTCCCGGCCTGCAACAGATGATCGGCGATGTCTGGGAATGGACCGCCAGTCCCTATGTCGCCTATCCGCGCTATCGCGAGCCCGACGGCGCGGTGGGCGAATACAACGGCAAGTTCATGGCCAACCAGATGGTGTTGCGCGGCGGTGCCGTGATCACGCCGCCGGGCCATGTGCGAATCACGTACCGTAATTTCTTTCCGCCCGATGCGCGTTGGATGTTTGGCGGAATTCGGCTGGCGGAGGACTCGTGATGTATTCCGGTCTGCCTCTCAAGATCGGCCGGGCGGCCAGCGACGGCACGTTCGAAGCCGAAGTGCTGGCCGGGTTGTCGAAGCGGCCGCGCGCCATACCGGCGAAATTTCTCTACGATGCGCGCGGTTCGGCTCTGTTCGACGCGATCTGCGATTTGCCGGAATACTACCTGACCCGCACGGAGATCGCGATCCTGCGCGATTGCGCGCGGCACATCGCGGGGCTCGCCGGTGCCGGGCGCCAGCTTGTCGAGTTCGGCAGCGGATCCAGCGTCAAGACGCGGCTGTTGCTGGACGGGTTGAAGGACGTATCGGCTTACGTGCCGATCGACATTTCAGGAGAGCATCTGGAGGCGACCTGCCGGCGCCTGCGTGCGGACTATCCGTCGCTCGCCATCGTGCCGGTCTGCGCCGACTACATGGAACTGTCGGTGTTGCCGTGGCTCCCGGTTGCGTCGGGTGCCGCCAAGCTGGGATTCTTTCCCGGCTCGACCATCGGCAATCTTGAGCCGCACGAGGCGCAAGCCTTTTTGCGCAATGCGCGGCAGCTGCTGGGTGATGACGGCGCTCTCGTGCTGGGGGCCGACCTCAAGAAAGATCCGGATATGCTGCACGCCGCCTATAACGATTCGGCCGGCGTGACGGCGGCGTTCAGCCTCAATCTGCTCTTGCGCATGAACCGCGAGCTGGAGGCCAATTTCGACGTCGCGGCCTTCGAGCACGAGGCGTTCTACAATTCCGACCAGGGGCGTATCGAGATCTACATCCGAAGCCTGCGCAGCCAGTCCGTCGTCGTGGCTGGACAACGCTTCTTCTTTGATGCCGGCGAGCGGGTGCACACGGAGTATTCCTATAAATACAATCTCGCCGACGTCGATGCGCTGGTGGCGCCGACCGGCTTCACCCGCGCGCAAACCTGGATCGACCCTGACCAGCTGTTCAGCGTGCACTATCTCGTTGCCGCCTGATCGGTCGCGGCGCCACCTGCAGGACCGGCCATCGGCGCTTCCCGGCGTTCAACGGCGGGTCGGGCAGGCGAAAATAGGAACCAGAGCAGGCCCGCAGCCTGCAGCGCGACGAAAATGAACGCTGTTACGGCATAGCCCTCGGGCGCGTAGCCGCTGGCCGTCTTGGGCCACAGGTCGAGGATCTTGCCCTGGCCCCATTGGCCCACCAGCACAGCCGGGAACACCACGAAGTTCAAGCTCGTGGTGGCACGGCCCGACAGCTCGATCGGGAAGGCATGCTGTATGGGCGTGAAATAGATGATGCCCACCGCACCGCCGAAGCCGAACGCCAGCATCATCGCCGTCACCTGGAAGGCGGATGCGCCGCGCCACAGGTCGGTGAAGATCAGGCTGGTGTCGACGACGAGGAAGATCGCGAGCGCGACGTTGGCGGTCACGACATAGGGCACGCCCCGCAGCGCCAGTGCGCCGGCCGCCCAGCCGGTGATGACGAAACCGGCCGTCATGCCCACGGCCAACCAGAACAGCTGGCCGGTGCTGGTGGCCCGGTCCAGGCCGACCACGTCGCGCAACCAGGGGCCGGCCCAGAGCGCTTGAAAAGCGAAGAATGCTGCCTGCTGCAACGCCACCACGGGGGCCAGCCGCCAGAAATAGCCATCGCGCATGATGCGCCCGACGGCGCGGAACTGTGGGCCGATCGGCGCCGATGGTACCGCCACGCTGCGCTCGGGAACGACGAAGAAGAGCAGGGCGGAGACGGCGACGGTGATGGCGCCCAGGCCGAAAAAGACATGACGCCAACCGGCGAGCCCCAGCACTGCTTCGACAGGGTGCGTGGCGACCAGCGATCCCAGGCCGCCGGCCGCCATGTGCAGGCCGACCATCAGCGACCAGCGCTGCGGTGGGTACCAGAGGGCGATGGCCTTGATCGCCGCCATCAGGCCGCCGGCAACGCCCAGGCCGATCAGGGCCCGGCCGCCCGCCAGTCCGGCAACCGAAGCGGCGGCGCCGAAAACGATGCTGCCCAGTGCGGCGAACAGGACCAGCCCCGACTGAACCCGACGCGGGCCATAGCGATCGAGCATGACGCCGAGCGGGATCTGGACCGCCGTGAAGAACAGGAAATACATGCTGGTCAGGAAGCCGAGATCCCCGGCCGTGAGATCCGGGATATCGTGCTCCAGACTGGGGAAGATGACGCTGTTGACCGAGCGGAACAGGTAGGAGAGCACGTAAGCCAGCGCGAACGGGATGTAGACGCGCAACAGCGTGATCAGCGTCGGGGTTGACGCGCCGGGGGCGCTCATCCGGTGGGGTTCCCTCGGTTTGTTATTTTCTGACGCACTGGACGCGCGCGGTAGGCACTTACCATATTGAGCGCCAAAGGGAGGGTCAAAGATCGATGCCGGGCGGCGACCGCAAGCCTTCCATGCCGGTCAGGCGCGACAGCGCCGGCGCCGTGGCGACGTTCCTCGATAAAGCGCGGTCGGTTCCGGCGGTGGCTGGCACCGCGCGTGGCCGGGGACGGTTGCTGTTCTGCATGGACGCCACGGCCAGCCGCGAGCCGACCTGGGATCGGGCGGCCCGGATCCAGGGTGAGATGTTCATCGCCGCCGAGGCCCTGGGCGGGCTGGATGTGCGGTTGGCCTTCTATCGCGGCTTCGACGACTTCAAGGCCTCGAGGTGGACGTCGGACGGCACCGAGTTGGCACGGCTGATGGCGCGCGTGACCTGCCTGGCCGGCAATACACAGATCGGACGCGTGTTCGCCTTCGCCGCCGAAGAGACCCAGCGGTGCAAGCTTGACGCACTGGTGTTCGTGGGCGATTGCTTCGAGGAAAGCCTTGAAGCGGTGGGCGCGCTGGCCGGTCAGCTCGGCCTGCTGGGTGTGCCCGCTTTCCTGTTCCAGGAGGGCAACGACGCGCTGGCGTCGCGCGCCTTTGCCCAGTTCGCCAAGCTTACCAACGGACGACATTGTCGGTTTGACGCCGCCAGCCCGGACGAACTGCGGCGGCTGCTGGGGGCCGTCGCGGCCTATGCTGCCGGCGGTGAGCGCGCGATGGCGGATTACGTCCAGCTCCATCGCGTCACGGCCTTGCGATTGACCAGCGCCCGTCGCTGAACGGACTTGAGACCGGTCCTCGATGCCGCAACTGCTCCTTGGTCTGCTGCTGCTGATCGGCCTGGTGCTGGTGCTGCGTTGGTTCGCCAACGCCAATCCGACGCAACTGGCCGGCACGGTGCGGGGTGTCGCCCTGGGCTCGGCGGTGGTCGCCGGGGCCGGCCTGCTGCTCGCCGTCCTGGCCCGCAATCCCCTGTTGTTCCTGCAGTTCGCACCGTTTGCGGTACCGTTCCTGTACTGGTGGTGGCGCCGCCGGCGGGCCAAGCAGACGCTGGGCGCCGGGTGGGGCTCGCCAGGGACGCAGTCGTCGGCCGGCAACGGCATGTCCACGGTACGCACGGCCTGGCTGGACATGACGCTCGATCACGCGTCGGGCGCCATGAATGGGCGGGTGTTGCAGGGCAGCCAGACAGGGCGACTGTTGGACAGTTTGTCGGAGGCGGCGCTGCTCGCCCTGCACGTGGAATGCGCAGCTGACGACGACTCGGTACGGGTGCTGGAAGCCTATCTCGATCGTCGTTTCGGTCCGGATTGGCGCCAGCAGGCGCCAGGGGCTGGTCCACGTGACTCCGCCGATACGCCGCGCGACGGTCCACGGACTGACATGAGTGTCGATGAA
>DATEIF010000537.1:0-4852 GCA_035279205.1 Vineibacter sp. | reverse complement strand
CGGCTGCGCCGGCTCCTCAGGATGAGGTCGTGTTTTGGCATCTGCGATCACCCCGCGTGTGCGGCCGGCAGGCCTCGGGTAGTGTTGCGCCAGGCGCAGTGTTGCGCCAGGCGCACGCTTCCCTGGGGGTGGCTCATGGGTCGGTTCCTGTCCAATCAGCTTCGCATCCTGCTGGCCGGACTGCTGGCCATCCTGCCGCTGGTGCTCACCATCGGCGGCACGGTGTGGGTCGGCGCCCTGCTGTTCGAATGGGCCGGACCGGGCAGTGCGTTCGGCGGCATCCTGGCCCGCATCGGCCTTGCCTTCGTGCCCAGCCCCACGGCGGCGTATCTCATCGGCTTCACGGTGATCGTGCTGTGCCTCTACGCCTTCGGCCTGCTGGTCAGCTCGCAGGTCAAGAGCGGAGTCGTTGCCTTCATCGGACGCATCATGGAGCGCGCACCGGTGATCGGTGCCGTCTACAACCTGGTCAGCCGCTTCCTGGGCGCCTTTGGCAAGCAGGGCACGACCGACACCAGTGCGATGGCGCCGGTCTGGTGCTACTTCGGCGGTCCCGGCGGCGTGGCCGTGCTGGCGCTGCTGTCGGCGCCCGAGGCGGTTGACCTGGGGGGCCGGTCCTACCTCGCCGTGCTGGTGCCCACCGCGCCGGTGCCGATCGGCGGCGGGTTGCTGTTCGTGCCGGCCGAGTGGGTAGTGCCGGCTACGGTCGGCGCCGAGGCGCTGACCAGCATCTACGTGTCGATGGGCATGACGGCGCCCCAGTTCCTCACCGTCCGCCCCGCGGCCGCGTGACTCACCCGGAGGTTTCATCCATGAGCGACTTCCCGACATGCCTGTTCATCGTCACCGTCGAGGTCGATGCGGACATCGAGGCCGACTGGAATCATTGGTACGACACGGTCCATCTGCCGGACGCACTGGCCTGTCCGGGCGTGCTGCGCGGCCGGCGCTACGCATCGGCGGGCGACGCGACCGAGCTGGATCGCGGCACCAGCCGCAAGGCGGCGCGCAAGGCCTACACAACGGTCTATGAACTGGCGGGACCCGAAGCGCTGCAAACGCCGCAGTTCCAAGCGATGCGCGGCTGGTACCAGTTCGCGCCGCGCGTGGTGTCGCGCTCGCAGGTGTTCATGGCGCTGCCCGCGGCGCCGTAGCGCGCTTCACAGCAGTTTTATCGACGATGATCGGCACGACGCCTATATGGGTTGGCTGGCGCCACCATCGCCGGCGCGGATTGAACGGACAAGACACCTCCATGCGCATCATCGCTTCCATCGTGCTGACGCTCGCGGTCGTTGCCGCGCCGGCCTGGGCCCAGGCACCCAATCAGGCGCCGCCAGCCGATCTGGCACGGTGTGAAAATCTCTATGCGACCTATGCGCGCTACAGCAACACGGGTGGCGAAAGTCGATCGGGCAGCGCATTGAGCGCGCTGGAGGCCAGCGGAGCGCTGGCGGATTGCCGCCGCGGCAACACGCAGGCCGGCATCGCGGTGCTTGAGCGCATGCTGCGCGCGCAAGGTTTCAAGATCTGATGGCGGTAGGTCGCGGGCTAGAATGAGTCGAGGGGTCTGGGCCCCCGACAACTGAAGATCCCGGGACTGATCGGGAGAGGCTTCGTTCCCGCGGCGTCAGTTCTCGCGGACTTTGTCGAAGCGTTTCATGGCGCTCTCGTCACCGACGATGGCGGCCTAACAAAATGCACCGCATCAACCACGCGTCACTGACTTTCTCTCACACTGCTCGCGACAAATCTCATGAGCAGGGGTGGTGCTGGCGCTTTCCGGCGGACCAACATCAGGGCAGGTCGCACCGTGGTGCCGCGTCGTCCGAACGCAACCTCATCGCAAGGCGATCGTCGCAAATCAGCGACGAAACGGCGCGGTGCATTGCGATGCCAGGACCATGCGCACACATCGGCGGCGCTTGATGTCCCCGTAGTTCCATGAGGCGTTCATGTATCGTCATTCAGTTGTCATGACCGGCGTTGCGTTGGGATTTGCGGCTCTGTCGATCGGAGCGGCCGTGGCGCAGACCGCAAGTGCGCCGTCCGATGATGTCGCCTATTGCAATGCGCTTGCTCGAAAGTACGAGCGCTATATGCCGATGCGCTCCTACGGTGAAAGCCGCGGCAGCAGCCCCAGCGTGGAGACCATGGTCGCGGTGACCCAGTGCAATAATGGTCGCTCGGCCGAGGCCATCCCGGTGCTCGAGAAAGCCCTACGCGGTGCAGGTTTTTCCGTGCCGGAGCGGTCGATTGGCAGCCGGCCGCAGTAGTACAAGTCGGTGGCGGGCAAACCTGCCATGAAGTGGCAATGCTCGCCGCCCTAGTCTGCTTGGCGTAGAGTTCGGGCGCGTCGCGTGCGCAAGCGCGTGGCGCGCCCGTTTTCCGTGGAGTCCCCATGTCGGTCGCGGTGTCCCAGTCGTTCGGTCGCGATGCGCGTGTCATCAGCATCATCGGCATCGCCCATGGGCTGAGCCACTTCTACCAGCTCGCGCTCGCGACCCTGCTGATCGTCGTGATGCCGGACTTCGGCATGAACTACGCCGAGGTTGGGATCCTGGGCGCGATCTACTACGGCATCTCCGGGATCTCCCAGACCGCGGCCGGTTTTGCCGTCGATCGCTTCGGCGCCCGGCCGGCACTGGCGTTCGGCCTGCTCGCCGCGGCCGCGGCCTTTGCCCTGATCGCGGGCCTCGCCTCGAGCTTCTGGACCTTGGTGCCGATGGTGGTGCTGGCCGGCATCGGCAACTGCGTCTTTCATCCCGCCGACTTCGCCATCCTGAACGCGTCGGTGAACGTCAATCGGCTGGGTCGTGCCTATAGCGCGCATGGCCTGGGCGGCACCCTGGGCTGGGTGCCGGCGGCGCCGGTGATCTATTTCCTGGCCCATGCCTGGGGCTGGCAGGTCGCGGCCCTGATCTCGGCCGCCGCTGGCGTTGTGGTCGCCGCGGTGGTGGCAGGGCAGGGCAGCGTCATGGTCGACCATCGCGTGGCGCGTGCAGCAGCGAAGAAGAGCTCGGTCAGCAGCGAGGTGTCCTCGCTGCTGACGGCGCCGATCCTGATCTGCATGCTGTACTTCGCCTTCATCGCCATCACGGTTGTCGGCATCCAGCAGTTCGCCGTGCCGGCACTGCGCGAGATGTTCCCGATCGGCCTGGAGGCCGCGGCGGCGGCGCTGACAGCGTTGTTGATCGGCTCGGCGGTCGGCGTCGTGATCGGCGGCTGGATCGCCGATCGCGCGACGCGCCACGACACGGTGGCGGCGGTCGGTCTGTTCGTCGCCGGCGCGCTGACGGCGCTCATCGCCACCGGCGGCGTGCCGACATGGCTGGTGCTGCCCCTGATGGCCTTGAGCGGCGTGGCCAGCGGCATGACCGGCCCGTCGCGCGACATGATCGTGCGCGGCGCCACGCCGCCCGGTGCATCGGGCAAGGTCTTCGGCTTCGTGTATTCCGGCCTCGACATCGGCTCGATGGTCGGGCCGCCGGTGTTCGGCTGGCTGATGGATCATCACATGCCGCACGCCATCTTCTGGGGCGCATTCGCGATCTACATGCTGAACGTGCTGACGGTGTTGCAGATCCGTCGCTTCGCGCGCGTCCCGGCCGCCGCCTAATTGGACCAATAACAATCGCCGATCGTGGTTCTTTTTGAGAACCACGTGCACGACCATAGTGCGGCCTCCGCGAGAGGAGGCCTGCATATGACTCGCACCGCTTATCCTGTCCACGCCGCTGACATCGAATGGATCGAGCTTCGCGCCGGCGTTGCCGTCCGGCCGCTGCGCTTCGGCCTCGACGGCTGGACGATCCAGCTGCGCGTCGATCCCGGTACCACCATCAGCCGCCACCGGCACACCGGAGAGGTTCATGGCTACAACGTCTCGGGCCATCGTGAGCTGATCGACACCGGCGAGATCGTCGGGCCCGGCACCTACGTTTACGAGCCGCCCGGCAATGTCGACAGCTGGCGCTGCCATGGCGACGAACCCTGTATCATCCAGATCAATCTGACCGGCCGCGTCGAATATCTCGACGACAACGACACCGTCACGCACTACTCCGACGCCCGCAACCAGCGCGAGGTCTATCTCGCCTGGTGCAAGAGCCGCGGCATCGCACCCACCGTGCCGATGGTGCCGTACGACAAGGCGGCATGGGAAGGTGAGGGGTAGGAACGATCAGGCCATGCGCCCGAGAGCTGAGCCGTCCGATCGTACCCCTCACCCTCCCGCGCTACGCGCGGGCCCCTCCCTCTCCCCGCTCTCGCGGGGAGAGGGAGCAAGCAGGTGGCACGCGGCATCGTGCTGCGGACCGATATGCCGCAAGGCCGGCACCTGTTGCCGGCAGCGCGGTTCGGCGAACGGACAGCGCTGGTGGAAGGCACAGCCCGGCGGTGGTGCCAGGGGCGAGGGCAGCTCGCCGTCGATCGGCTTGAAGGACGTCACCACGTCGTCCGCCAGCGTGAGCTGCGGCACGCTCTGCAGCAGCGCCCGGGTGTAGGGGTGCTGCGGGTTGCTGTAGATCGCATCCGCCGACCCGATCTCGACGATGCGGCCCAGATACATGATGGCGATGGTGTCGCAGAAAAACTTCGCCGTCGCGAGGTCGTGGGTGACGTAGAGAACGGCCAGATCCTCCTCCCGCTTGAGCCGGTCGATCAGGTTGAGGATCTCCAGCCGGATCGACACGTCCAGCATCGAAACGGGTTCGTCGGCGAGCAACACCCGCGGGCGCGGCGCCAGCGCGCGGGCGATCGCGACCCGCTGCCGCTGCCCGCCGGACAGCTCGTGCGGGAACTTCGCCAGGTACTGCTCCGGCGGCGTGAGCTGCACCCGGCCGAGCAGTTC
>DATEIF010000536.1:0-9801 GCA_035279205.1 Vineibacter sp. | reverse complement strand
CGCGACGCCCAGACCTACATATTCCAGGCGCCCGAGCTCGCGGTCTGGCCGGGCCTCGCCATTGCGCTCGCCGTGCTCGGCCTCAACATGCTGGGCGATGGCCTGCGCGACCTGCTAGATCCGCGCCTGCGCCTGATGCGTGTGGGGTGAGTATGCTGAGCCCGGCGCAGATCGAGCGGTTCATCGCCGAGGGCTTCGTGCGCATCGACGGCGCCTTTCCACGTGAGGTCGCCAACGCTGGCCGCGCCATCTTGTGGCGCGACACCGGGTGCGATCCCGATGATCCCGCGACCTGGACGTGGCCGGTCATCCGGCTGGGCTACTACGGACAGGAACCGTTCCGTGCGGCGGTGAACACCGCCGTGTTGCACACGGCCTTCGATCAGCTGGTCGGCGCCGGCCGCTGGCAGGGGCGTATGAATCTCGGCACGTTTCCCGTGCGCTTTCCCAGCCCTGATGATCCCGGCGATGCCGGCTGGCATGTCGATGTCAGCTTTCCCGGTACCTCGGGCGCTCCCGCCGAGCAGCAGGACTACGCCGCCTGGCGCGTGAACATCACGTCGCGCGATCGTGCCCTGCTGATGCTGTTTCTGTTCTCCGATGTCGGACCGCTGGACGCGCCGACCCGGATCCGCGTGGGCTCGCACCTGGACATGGCGCGATTCCTGGAGCCGGCGGGCGAAGAGGGCATGGCGCACATGGCGTTGGACAACATGGGTGCCGACCGGCCGCAGGCATTGGCGACCGGCGAGGCCGGTACCGTCTATCTGTGCCATCCCTTTCTGGTCCATGCCGCGCAGCGGCATCGCGGCGCGACGCCGCGCTTCATGGCGCAGCCGCCGCTTGCGCCCGCCGAACCCTACCAGCTGCAGCGCCCGGATGGCCGCTATGGCCCGGTCGAGATCGCGATCCGCCAGGCGCTCAGCGCGTAGAGGGCGCCAGCGCCAGGAACAGCGCCGCCACTGTGCACAGCAGTGCGGCCGCCTGCGGCAGGCCGAACGGCTCGCCATGTGCGAGGATGCCGCCGGTCATCGCCACGACGGGCACCAGGATCGAGGACAGCGCGCCGACCTGGGCCGGCAGCAGCGCAACGATGCGGAACCAGATCAGGGTGCCGATCGCGGTGGGCACGAAGGCGAGGAACGCCACCGCTGCCATCACCGTGATGCTGGGCAGGAATGGCCGCAGGTCGGCAAAGATGAAGGCGCCGATCACGATCGGCACGGCGCCGATCACCAGCTGCCACGCCGTCAGCGCCAGTGGATGCAGTCCGCCCCAGTCGGTGCGCTTGTTGATCAGGGTGCCGCAGGCCCAGCCGATGCCGGCCAGCAGGCTGAAGCCGATGCCCAGCGGTGCGCCCGCCAGATGCGTGAGGTTCGGCCATGCCAGCATCGCGACCGCGCCGGCGCCGAAGGCCAAGGCCAGACCGACGCGGCCGGTCAGCGGCTCGCGCAGGAACAGGATCGAGATCAGCGCCGCCCACAGCGGCATGGTGTAGCCCAGCACGGCGGCCTGGCCGGAGGGGATGTAGAGAATGGCCGCCGTCGCCGCGAGGTACCACAGCGTGATGTTGCCCATGGCGGCGGCGATCAGCGGACGCCAACGGCCCTGCGGCACCGCCGTCGAGATGCCGAGCAGGCGCACGACCAGCATCATCAGCAGACCGGCGCCGCTCACCGCGAAGGCCCGGAAGGTCCAGACCGAGAGCTCCGCCAGCACCAGGTTGAACATCGGCCAGCTGCCGCCCCACAGCAGGGCCAGCGCCGGCAGCAACAGCATGGCGCGACGGGAGTGCGGTGCCGTCATCTCAGGGACGCACCGGCGCGGTTGTGCGCGGCGGCACCAGGGCCAGCCACAGGGCACCGACGGTGCAGACCAGCGCCGCGATCTGCAGCGGCCCCATCGGCTCGTTGAACAGCAGCACGCCCGCGATGACGGCCACCACCGGGATCGACACCGACGACAGACCCGCGACCTGCGCCGGCAGCAGGTGCACCAGGGTGAACCAGATCGCGGTGCCGATCGACATCGGGATCAGCGCGATATAGATCGACACGCCGATCGCCAGCAGGCTGGTGTGCGGCCAGGTGCCGTCGACCAGGAAGAAGCCGGCCACGATCGGCGGCAAGCACAGCAGCATCTGCCAGGCGGTCAACGCCAGGCCCATGCCGCCCCAGTCGGTGCGCTTCACGATCACGGTGCCGACCGCCCACGCGAGCCCGGCGCCCAGCCCGGCCGCCAGCCCCAGCGGCGCATCGGCATAGGCAGCGAAGTTGGGGATCATCAGCAGTACCACCGCGGCGACGCCCAGCACGATGGCGATCAGCATGCGCAGCGTGAAGCGCTGGCCGAGGAACATCGCCGACAGCGGCGCCAGCCACAGCGGCATGCTGTAGGCAAGGATCGAGGCCTGGCCCGACGGCAGGTACAGCACGGCCAGCGCTGTGGCGATGTTCCAGATCGTGAGGTTGCCGATCGAGGCGCCCAGCAGCGGCCACCACAGGTGGCGCGGCACGGCCAGGCGCTCGCCGCGCAGCTTGGCGGCGACGAACAGGGCTGCCGCCGCGATGGCGACAACCAGGGTGCGAAAGCTCCATACCGACAGCTCGCTGAGCGCGACGCGAAACAGCGGCCAGTTGGTACCCCACAGCAGGGTCAAGAGCACCAGCAGCGCGATCGCCCTGGTTGGCGGTGCGGAGCGATCGGTCATCGTGAGGGAAGTGCCTGGGAGCGGCGGGTTCGTACGGGATCGACCCTAGGGGGTCGAGGGCCTCGGCGTCCACCATGGCCGCCGCATGGCGATTATGCATGCGGCCTTGTGTCTCCTGATCGGCACCGCAAGAGGCGTTCTATGCCGACTGCTCCTCCGGCGCGCCCAGCGCGCAGCCGGCGATGCGCCACGTGCCGTCGGGCTGCTTCTCCATGGTGTAGAACGCCGTCACCGCACTGCCGTCGGGTCCCACGATGTGCACTTTCTGCACGATGACGTCGTCGATCACGCCGAGGGTGCCGAAGCGGTAGGTCTGTGGCCGGTACACCGGCTGGTAGCCGCCGCGCACCATCGCCATGAAATGGTCGACCGTGCCGAACATGCGCTGGATCGTGGGTGCGGCGTAGGCGAAGGCCGCCTCGCCGTCGTCGCGACGGAAGGCCGCGATCTGGCTGTCGATGACACTGCGGATGGCGGCGCCGTCGGCCGCATCCGGCGGTTCGGCGGCGCGCGCCGGCAGGCCGAATAGTCCCAATGTCGACAGCAGGCACAGGCTGATCAGAATGCGACGGATCACGATGCGGCTCCCTGTCGCGGCCCCCTGTCGTGGCCTCAGGGCATGGTACGCCGCACACTGCGGGGTGCGGACGCACGACCGCCGATGGCGCGATCACATGGCGGTGAGAGCCGTGGTCAGCGGCGCCCGCCGCCGGCGGTCCGCACCGGGCCCAGACGTCCGGCATTGATCGCATAGCCCAGCGTGGCCAGGGTCGGCCGCTCGGTCTGCAGGAAGCTGTTCTGGCGCGCGATCTCGCTGTCGACCTCGCCTTTCAGGCGATTGAGGTCCTGCACGGCGCGGTTGGCGTCGCTTTCGGCAGCGCGCGGGGGCCGGCGGCCGGTGCCGGTGGGGCGGGGTGAGCTGGCCATGCTGCCCGCGGTTGCGGCCTGCCGTGCCACGTCGGCGGCGAGCGTGTTGAGCCGGCCGAGATCGGCGGTGACCTGGTCGAGATTGGCCTGCGCCGCGTTCCACTGCGCGATCAGGTCGCGGTTGGCCGGCGTCGTGCCGGCCTGCAGGCGGTCGTTGATGGAACCGATCGCGGCGTTATAGGCCTGGGTCTCGCGCGCGATCGACTGTTGCAGGGCCTGGAACCGGCCGGCGAGCGCCGCAGCAGCGCCCGCAGGGGCCTGTGGATCATGGCGTGGCTGGACTGCACGGTCGGCAAGCGGTGCCGTCACGCGCGGGGCGTCGCTGCGATCGGCCGGGCCAGTCTCGCCGCAGGCCGCCAGCGCCAGCGTCAGCGTCATCAGGGCCGTCGCGCCGAAGGACATCGAAATGCGCATGAGTCACACCTCCGGCCGGACCGCGGATGCGATCGTGGCCGACGCATAGGCGAAAAATGTGGCGGAATCAGTCCGTTGCATCCTGTCACCCGGACGGCACGGGGCGGGTTGGCGTGGGCCGACGGTTTCGTTCGGCAATGGCCAGTCGCCGCTTGCGTTGGCAGGGTGATTTGAGTAGGTTCCGCCCCTCGCGAGGTGCCCTGGGCACCGGCGCGTTGTCTGGCTAGGCGCCCGTAGCTCAACTGGATAGAGCATCTGACTACGGATCAGAAGGTTAGGAGTTCGAATCTTCTCGGGCGCGCCAGACCTTAGCCCTTGCAAACATTAGAAGAATAAGAGCGAACCGCTTGGCGGCTATCTCCGCCGTTTTAGGTTCGGGTCATCACCGGATCACCGCGCCGCCTTTTGCGACGCTAGTCGCCATCTTCCACCCTTCGGAAGTCAGGCGCACCGAATGGGCTGGGGTGCCAGCCGCGATCAGCAGGTGCTTGCGGACCAGCGGGTCTATCGCCTGTTCGATCTCGCCGGCATCCATCCAGTAGCTTGAACTAATCTTTGGACTGCCACCGACCGCTTGATCGATCCCCGTGCTGCGTGGTGCACATGGGCCAGCACAGTGGCCGCCATTTTGATGTCCATGATGCGGTAAGTGGCGTTGCTGGCCCAGCGTCCACCGAGCGGCGGTTGTGGCAACATTCACTTCCCCCGGTGGGGCAGCGCGTCAGCGCTTGGCGCAGTATTCCGGGACCGGCATGCCAGCTGCAGAGGGCTTCTCTAGCCGTGCGTATCTACCGCCGCTCCATCGCGGACGTGCGTCACTGGCCCTGTAACACGATCGCCCTTTCGGGCTTCGGCAATGGTCGTGGACAGCAGAGAGACGAGAAGCGTGAACAACAACAAGCGCATCGAGACATCATCAAGGCGTACAAGGCCGGCCGCTACCGATTCTCGGTTGTACCTGGGTCGTCTGGCGCGGATGCTCTCTTGTAGAGGACTCCTAGGGGAGGATCGCAACCATGCCATATGAGTTTCAGGGTGACCTTTCGTACCTGAACAAAAAAGTCCCTCAAAAGCAGGGCCAGCTGCTCACATCAGGTTTCATTGACCAAGAAATGTTTGCAGTTACGGCTGGCACCTTAGATCAATTGGCAGAATGGCTTGAACAGGACATCATTAAGACACGTGACCACTGCAAAGCAGCACAGCCGTTCTTGACGGGCTTCATAACTAAACTTGAGAAGAACCAAGCTCTCGTAAGGCTGTCTGCGAACAACGTGACGTCGGTCGGGCATTTCCTAGCCCAGGCACTGCGAGCCACAAACCACGCATTATACGACGTAGGAAACATAGACTGGTACGTGAAGCTGTTTGGGACTTTGGGCATCCCTCTATCGCCGGATTCGAACTTAGATAAGTGCAGGGACGCGAAGAGTTTCAGCGATGTAGCCTATATACCCGCCGCTCGGCAGGTCAGATTACGACTTTAGAGTGGAACGGCTGACGTCCGGTGACACGTCGGAGCACCAGACGCCGCCCGCCGTGCCGGTCACCCCGGTGCGGCGGGCTTTTGGCTTTAAAGGGATGCCGCTATTTGGCCGCCGGCAGCTCGATGGCGATGATTGTCGCAGTCTGGGCGCCGGTGGCTGTACCGTTCCAGTTGAGGCCGTTGGGCTCGATTCCGTTCAGCGTGATGCCGTTCAGCGTGATGCCATTGAAGTTGAGGCCGTTCCACCCGTAGCCGTTGATGACCCTGCCGTTCAGCTCGAGGCCATTGATGCCGGGGGCGGCGCTGGCCGGCTGGGTGGCGGCAACCGCGACCGCGGCGAAAAGGGCGGCGATGAAAGTCTTGCGAAACATGGGTATCTCCCTTCGATTGGAAGAGGGCTGAAATTGCCCTCTGTTGATGGGAGCACCCTACTGGCCGGCGGTATCGCCGCGACGTCGCGGGTCCCGCTGGTGTGTGTCGTCTGTATCGCCGAGTCGAGGCGCTGGCGGTGTGCTTGAACAGCCGTCAGCCCGGGGATTTCTCTCTGCCGTCGGCGAGCCAGTCACGTAACCCGCCTTTTTGTTTCGAGCGGCTCGAATAGGCGCCGTCCCGATTGGTGACTTTCAGTCGATCATGGCAGGCTGGGCGCTACAACTGAGAGTCACGACATGGCCGATTGCGAATTCAACTGGCTGCAGTCCGCCGTTCCGCTCGGGGCGGCGGCGATCGCTGCCACCGTGGCCATACTGGTCAGCAACCAACATCCGGGCTCAGGTCGTGTCGGCAAACAGGCAGCGCTGGGTAGATGGATTGAGGGATGATGCACGGTGACGATCCCTTTGACGACGACCCGGACCTAGTGGCGCAAAGCGAGCAGCTGCGACGGGAGGCTCGCAGGCAGATCGAGGAGCTGAAGACCATCCTTGCCCAGACGCGCCAAGCCATTGAACGGTCGCGCGCGCTCCTGAGGCGTATCGACCATCAGTGGATGGCGCCGAGAAGAAATAGCGGAGAAAACGGGATCAGAATTCAAACTGACCCACTACGCGCATCGCTCCGGCGTCACCTCAGCGGCCGCCTTGTCCTGGTGGATACCACTTGCGCCACGATGCCCGGCAACCATCCGTGGCAGCCGCTTTTTATGGCTCCCTCGACATCGGATCAGGGTCCTTTTTCCGCCCGGGTGCCGGCAAGGGTTTGACGGTTTCTTCGGCGAACAGTTCGGCCCGGCGCACGACCATCGGGACGCCAAGGTCCCAGAGATCGAGCGCACTCGCCCGCACCTTTGGGAAGAGGTCGGTCTCTTCGATCGTGACATGTTGCTCGATGGCCGTTCTCAATGCCCGGATGTTGCGGGTGAGCGTTGCGTCGGCGGACGTGCGTTCCTCGATTTTCGAGATCAGGGATTTCGCTTCGTCGTGCTCGTCGTACGCGTCGTCGACGATCTCCTCCTCGTCGACGACCTGTCGCGAGGCCGTATAGAAGAGCTCCTCCTCGAATGCCATGTGGACCCTCAGATCCATGCAGATCCGTCGGGCCAACGCGAGCTTGACCGCAGAGTCGGTCTCCTCGTCATAGGCTTCGAACAACGTCATGACCTCGCGATGATCCTGAATCAGGAGGTTGATGGCGTCAGGGCCGACTTTTTTCCCTGCGCGCAGGGCCTCGGCGAGCGTCCGGGGATCGCTCGCGGCATGGGCCGGGTTCGTCACCATGGTTCGTCTCCTCTTGGCGATCAGGCGGCAAGGCGCTTGGCGTACGCCGTGCTGCTGGTCTTCCGCTCGGCCTTGCGTCGCAGACCCGGGACCGGGTTCTCACCTTCCGTTTCCAGGCGATACTCCTCGCCGTTGCGCTCGATCGCTGTCTCGATGACGGCCTCTGTCGGGCACCAGTCGCCATGGATTTTGGCCTGGTAATCGAAGTAGCGGTGGTTCGGCGGCAGGTCGGTGATCGGGATGAAGCGCGTCTCGTCTGCGGTGAGGTCGATCTGCGCTTTCAGCACGCCGCGGACATAAGCCTTGTTCTCCTTGAAGGTCATGGCCCGGTCGAATCCGGGCGGCAGGAGCTCCTGCGGATCGCGCCGTTCGACCTCTTTCATCATCTCGCCGGCCAGGCGCAGATGCTCGATCTCCATGCCCAGGTGCTGTTCGTATAGGGCACGCACGCGCGGATCGGGTTCGTCCTGCATGAAGGACCAGTAGATCCAGCATTCGTTGTATTCGTGCATCAGCAGGTTCTCGATCCAGCTACACGACGGATCGAGGATAGACTCGTAGTGGCTGACGTGCTGTTCCTCGATCATGCCGATCTCAAGAAACAGCGCGCGTGCCAGCGGCTCCATGTAGCGGTTGCCGCTGGTCATGTAGAAGTTCATCGTCTGCTGCTCGGCCGACATCACGGTGAGCGCATTCAGGATCGACTGCGGATGCGCCGCCATGGCCGTCATCGGCCGGCGAATCTCGTCGCGCGGATCTCGATGCTCGAAGATCGTCGGTCGGCCCGGGGTGATCTCGGTCAGCTCGCCCACAATCTTGGCCGCCTTCTTGCCCTCCAGCAGGTCCAGAATGTTGGCGTAGCGGTAGAGGTGGTCGAAATCTTCGAGGAGCCCGAACTCGTACACCTGCCGCAGATAGGGGTCCGGCTCGTTCTGGGCAATCCAGGCCGTCAGGTCGACGGCCACCTGCTCGTAGCCGATGGTGACTTCCAGCGCGCTCTCCTCGGCCGGGATCAGCCAGTTGATCGCCTTCTGCTGCTGGGCTTCGACCCGACGGACCATGGCAAGCTGCTGCTTGAGCACCGGATCGATCGTGTTGCGCGCCATGGTGTGGGAGAACATGACGGCTTCTGTTTCGATGCCATTGGCGAGAATGCCACGGCAGCGGCTGTAGGGATGGACCGTGTCTTTGTCGTAAGGCGTGACGTTGAGGTCCGCCCAGGTACGCAGCTGGCGGTCCAGGGGAATGCCGCGCTCGGCAAGCGGGTTGAAGGGCATCGATGTATCTCCAGCCATAAGAGACGAAACAACAGGGGTGTCAGTGGAGTTTGGTGACGTGCTCAAGGTGCTTGCGAAGCGTGGGCAGCATTTCTTGGGCGAACTGCTTCAGGCGGGCATTGTCTCCGCCATCGGCGTAGGACTGGAACAGCTCGATCGTCTCGGTGTGCGCCTTGTGCTGGGCCTCGATGTACGCCGAGTCGAAAGCAGTCCCGTCCTTTTTGCGCAGATCGTCCAGGATGGCCTTGTGCTTGGCCTCGACGCCTTCGGCCGGCGGCTTGACTTTGCCCTCGGTCAAGGCCTGCTTGAACTTGGCAGCGGCCGCCGTGTGGTCGGTGACCATCTCAGCGGCAAAAGCGCGTACCGGTTCGGCCTTGGTCTTGGTGGCAGCCAGCTTGCTGCTTTCGATCTCGAAGGTATTGCCGCCGGCGACCTGCGCCACGAACACATCCGCTTTCGGCGGATCGACCGCGTACGCTGGTGCCGTTACCAGAACGAGCGAAATGAGGGCGCTGAAAATCCTGAACATCGCGGGCATCCCATGGGTTGAGTGGACCACCAACGGAATGCCGATCACCTATGTTCCACCCCTTCGCAGAAAAACCGGCACCGGCTCTTGGCTCTGATACGGCTATGCCTGGGTGCGGCGCTTTGTAGGTCGCTCAAGCTTGACGTCCGTTGCGGCCTTGTCCTCCCGGATTCCTCGATAGCTCGGATGGCGCACCATGCCGTCGGCCGTGAACTCGGTGAAGGCGACCTGCACCACGATGCCCGGCTTGATCCATTGTGCCTTGCGCCGGATCTGCGCCGGCACCTGGTGCGCCAGCGGCGACGTCTCGGCCGCCAGCGCTCGGAACAATTCGACCAAGCGCCGGCGCTCGGCGACGGTAAAACCGGTTCCGACATGGCCGGCGTAGCGCAGCCCGCCCTGGCGGGCGAGCTGGTCGAGCGCCATCGGTTCATTCCACGCCAAGGCCTGCGGCGCCGACGACGGAGGAGTCACCTGACCAGCCATCAGGTCCCGGATAGAGGTGCCAAGTTGAGGTTCTTGGCACCCGTCAACGCCGAAGACGAAGCCTCAAGCGTTGAGCCGGGCCGCCGCAAACGCAGTGACCATACGCAGCATCGACGGGGCCGGGGATAGTGCTCCAGGCCAAACCTGTGCGGCCAGCAGACCGGTTCTGACGGAGCGCCTACGCGAAGTACAGGCGCGAGGAGGGCGCTAGTCCATGCTGATCTTAGTGCCCTTCCCGTATCGCAGGCGGAAGTACA
>DATEIF010000535.1:0-15335 GCA_035279205.1 Vineibacter sp. | reverse complement strand
CCGGTCAAATCGCATCGCCCGCCGCTCAAAAAGCAAAACCCCCGCCGGGGCGGGGGCTTCGACAGGATCCGAACGCCGGAAGGCTAGTAGCCCTCGCGCTCCATGCGCTTGCGCATCAGCTTGCGCACGCGGCGGACGGCTTCCGCACGCTCACGCGCGCGCCGCTCCGACGGCTTTTCGTAGTTGCGACGCAGCTTCATCTCACGGAAGACGCCCTCGCGCTGGAGCTTCTTCTTCAGCACGCGCAGCGCTTGATCGACGTTGTTGTCGCGAACCAGGACCTGCACTTGTTCTCACACTCCTCTCTGGAATGGGTATCGAGCCGGGGCAGACCCAGCACTAGGGGGCGGGTGGTATCACAGCTTGCGCGGGATGGGAAGCCCGGGAGATTCGGCATCTCGAGGCTATTTTTACCGCGGGCCAGGCCTACGAAAAGCCGAAAAATTCCTATATCTTGAAGAGGTTAGCCAGGAGCCTGCCCATGGACGACAAGCACGACGCCGGCGATGAGCTGCGGGACCGGGTTCTTGATGCCGTCCTGTTCAATGTCGCTTTTGATGGCTGGGGCCCGGCAGGGGTCCGAGCGGCGGTGCGCGATGGCTCGATCACAGCCGAGGAGGCGGCGCTCGCCTTCCCCGGCGGTGCCGTGGAAATGATCGCCTACCACAGCGCTCGCGCCGATCGGCGACTGGTCGAGGAGTTGGAGCGCCGCAATATTGTTGGCCTGAAGATCCGCGAGCGCATCACCCTGGGCGTCCATGTGCGGCTGGAGCAGAACGCAGCCCATCGCGAGGCGGTGCGGCGTGCGCTGACCATCCTGGCGTTGCCCATTCACGCGCCGCTGGCAGCCCAGTTGCTCTATCGGACGGTTGACGCCATCTGGTACGCGGCGGGCGATCGTTCGGCCGACTTCAGCTTCTACACCAAGCGCGCGACCCTGGCGGCGGTCTACTCGTCGACGGTGCTCTACTGGCTCAACGACCGGTCCGACGGCATGTCGGCGACCTGGGCCTTCCTGGATCGACGCATCGAGGATGTGATGCGGTTCGAGCGCCTGAAGACCCAGGTCCGCGATTTCGGGGCCCGGTGGCGGCCGGGCCCCGGTCCGGCTCGCTAGGCAATCACCGCGCGCACTTGGGGCCCGAGCAACCCGAGCTCGCTGGCGGTGGCGACGGCGGTGGCGCACTGCGGGCTGGCGCAGGTGCTGGAGACGGCGCCGGTGCGGGGCTCGAGTACGACTTCTCCGGCGGCGAGTATGACGGCGCTGGCGCCGGGGCCGGTGCGGGTGGCGGGCTCGAGTATTTCACCGGCGGCGGCGAATAGGACGGCGGCGGTGGCGGGGGTGCTGCCGGCCGTGCCACAGGTGGTGGGGCTGGTGGCGGTGAGTAGGTCGGCACGCTCTTGTCGCGCACGACCGGGGCAGGCTGCGCCGGCGTATAGGATGGCCCGCTGTAGGATGGCGTGGTGCTCGGCGTTGGCGCCGCGGTCGTCGGATAGCGCTTGTCGGGCAGCGTGGGCGCCGGCGGCGCTACAGGCGCTGTGGTCGAGCCACCACCGACCGGTTTCGACGGGAGCGGGGTTGTCGGGGGTACGGGCGGTGCATCGCTGAGTACCCGGCACCGTCCTCCACTGGGCGACTGCCCTGGCGGGCAGAACTGCCGCGGTTGGTGGCCACCACCGCCGGAGCCCGTGTCGTGAGATCGCCGCCAGCGGTCCCAGCGATGGCGACGCCAATAGTAGTCATCGTCATACCAGTAGGGATCTGAGTAGCCGACCGGCGGCGCCGGATAATAGGTCGGCGCCGGATACGGATCGCCGCTGCTCCGCAGGACGGTCGGCCCGCCGGCCCCGGCAGGTGCCATGGCCAGCGTGCAAGGCTGCACCGCGCCGCCGCCTTGAGGGACGATGCGGCCGTTCGCCATCAGCGATCGACCCGACACGGTGCCGCTGAAGCTCGACAGCAGCGACTGGCCGTCGGGCCCAACGCCACGTCCGGTCAGGACGATGGCGCCGCCGCCGTCGATCGTGCCGTTCAGGATCTCATCATTGCTGTTGGTCGCGCGGGACAGCTTGATCCGGCCACGACTTATGGTTGCGATGGCCGGTGCCGTGAACGGGGCAGTGCCGGCATTGCCGGCGCATTGCCAGGTGCCTTCCCAATCGCCATCCCAACCGGCTTGTTGTGCGCGAGCCGCTGGAACAGCAATCGCAGACGATAACAGGAACGCCAAAGCAAGACTCGGTGTCGTGCGCATGGACAGTCACTCCCTACCACTTTAAGTGGAGTATTCTTATTGACTTCGCGCAGATTTGACTGTCTTTGCGGCGCAATAAAGGCGACTTGCGATCACTACAGGGTGAGGCGATTGACATGCCCCATCTTGCGTCCGGCGCGGGCCTTGCGCTTGCCGTAGAGGTGAAGCTTGGCGCCGGGCTCGGCGACGATGCGCAGCCACTCGCTCACATCATCGCCGATCAGGTTGGTCATGACGACCTGGCGCGCCTGCAGATCGACGACACCCAGCGGTAGTCCGCACACGGCGCGCACCAGTTGCTCGAACTGGCTGGTGACGCAGGCGTCCTGGGTCCAGTGCCCCGAGTTGTGCGGCCGCGGCGCCATCTCGTTGGCCAGCACACGGCCGTCACGGCCGATGAAAAGCTCGACACACAGCATGCCGATCAGGTCGAACGCTTCCGCGGCGCGCCGGCCGATGGCCTCGGCCTGCTGCAGCAGTGTGTCGTCGAAGCCGGCTGGCACCGTGGTGGTATGCAGGATGCCGGCGCGATGCACGTTGCGGCCGATCGGGAAGCAGCGTGTGACGCCCGCGGTATCGCGCGCCACGATCACCGACGCCTCGGCGACAAAGTCGACGAGCCCCTCGACGATCAGCTCGCGCTGGCCCAGCGCCGCCCACACGGCCGCGAGGTCGGTGCCGGCCTCCAACCGCGCCTGACCCTTGCCGTCGTAGCCTTCGGTCGTGGTCTTGGCGATGGCCGGCAGGCCGACCTGCCGGGCGGCGGCAATGAATGCGGCTTCGCTGTCGGCCAATGCGAACGGCGCCACCGGCACGCCGATGCGCTCGAAGAACGCCTTCTCACGCCCACGATGCTGTGCGATGCGCAGAGGCTCGACGCCCGGACGCACGGGCACCAGCGGTGCCAGGAACTCGACGCACGCCACCGGCACGTTCTCGAACTCGTAGGTGACGACATCAACCGTGCCGGCGAAGGCGCGCAGCGCGTCGGGGTCGTCGTAGGGCGCGCAGGTCCAGTCGGCGGATACAGCAGCGGCCGGCGATTCGGCTTCGGGTGCGAAGATGTGGCATCGGTAGCCCAGGTTGGCGGCCGCCAGTGCCGTCATGCGGCCGAGCTGGCCGCCGCCCAGGATTCCGACGGTCGATCCCGGTGCCAGTGGGCCCGAGGTGCTCACGTTTCCTTCTCGTTGATCGGATGATCGGCGACGGCGTTGGTCTGGCGCGCGCGCCAGGCTTCGACGGCGGCCATGATCTTGGGATCGGACAGGCCCACGATGCTGGCGGCCATCAGTCCGGCATTGGTGGCGCCGGCCTTGCCGATCGCCAAGGTGCCGACCGGGATGCCGCCCGGCATCTGCACGATGCTCATCAGGCTATCCATGCCCTTGAGCGCCGCGCTCTCGACCGGCACGCCCAGCACCGGCAGCGCCGTCATCGAGGCTGTCATGCCCGGCAGGTGCGCCGCGCCCCCGGCGCCGGCGATGATGACCTGCAGCCCGCGATCCTTGGCCGCAGCGGCGTAGTCCATCATGCGCCGCGGCGTGCGATGCGCCGAGATGATGCGCGTCTCGAACGGTACGCCCAGCGCCGCCAGGGTGTCGGCGGCGTGGCGCATCGTGCTCCAGTCCGATTGGCTTCCCATGATGACGCCGACCAGGGGACGGGTCGTTTTGCGGGTCTTTTTCGTCGCCATGCCTTTTCTCGTGCCGCCCGGTCGCAAGGGGCCGCGCCGAGGAGCGGCGAGTATAGGAATGAACGTTGCCGCCGCAAGTGCCGGGACGGGCCCGTCACGGCATGGCGAACGCGGCGAGACGTCTCCCGGGCCGAGCGAGCGCCAGTGCTGTCAGGGCACGACGTCGACCGGCTGCGGCTCGGCGACGTTGGGGATTTCCTGCAGCGCATCGAGCATGCGCCGGCACCAGGTCTGTGCGGTGACGGAACGTACGCGGTCGAGCAGGGCGGCATGGCGCGCGATGCGTTCCTCGGCTGGCATCGACAGCGCCAGATGCAGGCTTTCGGCGATCTCGTCCGGATCGAACGGATTGACCATCAGCGCCGCGTCCAGCTCGCGCGCCGCGCCGGCGAAGCGCGACAGCACCAGCACGCCGGGATCGGCGGGATCCTGGGCGGCGACGTATTCCTTAGCGACGAGATTCATGCCGTCGCGCAGCGGCTTCACCAGGCCGACCCGGGCGATGCGATGGAAGCCCGCCAAGGTGCTGCGCGACATGCTGCGGGTCATGTAGCGCAGCGGCACCCAGTCGAACTCGGCGAAGCGGCCGTTGATGTTGCCGGCGAGCTGGTCAAGCTCGCGGCGCAACGCGCGATACTGATTGACGTCCTGGCGCGAGCGGGCGGCGATCTGCAGGAAGCTCACTTTCAGCCGATGATCGGGAAAGCGGCTCAGCAGGCGGCGGAAGCCCTCGAAGCGATGTGTCAGGCCCTTGGAATAGTCCAGCCGCTCGACGCCGAAAATCAGCGCCCGCCCGACCAGGCTTTCGCGCAGGCGGCGCGCTTCCTGGCTGCGCACCGTACGCCGCGCATCCTGGGCGAAACTGTCAGGATCGATGCCGATCGGGTTGGTGAGGATCGAGATGGTGCGGCCGTCGCGGAAGATGCGACGTCCATCGCCGATCTCGATCCCCAGCAGCTGATGCAGGCAGTCGAGGAAACCCAGGCGGTCCGGCTCGGTCTGGAAGCCGATCACGTCGTACGCGCACATCGCTTCCAGCAGATGCTCGCCGCGCGGCAGCGCCGCGAAGACGCTGGCGGGCACGAACGGCGTATGCAGGAAGAAGCCGACGCGATTGCGCACACCGATCCGGCGCAGTTCGTCGGCGAACGGCATGAAGTGATAGTCATGCACCCAGATCGTATCGTCGGGGCGCAGCAACGGTGCGAGCGCCGCCGCGAACTTGCGGTTCACGGCAAGATAGCCTTCGAGATACTCGCGCCGGAACTCCATCAAGCCGATGCGGAAATGGAACAGCGGCCACAACGTGCCGTTGGAAAAGCCGACATAGAAGCGGTTGTAGTCCTCGGTGGAGAGATCGATGGTGGCGTAGGTGACGGATCCGCTCGTATTCAGGCTGACATCCGGCGCTGGATGTCCGCTGCTCTCACCGCTCCAGCCGAACCACAGCACGTCGCCGCGCAGGGCCTCCCTGAGGCCAACCGCGAGTCCGCCGGCGTCCGGTGCACGACCGGACGCCGGAACGCGATTGGAAACGACTACGAGGCGCCCCATAGGCCTTCCTCCCAGCTTCGGCTGAGCCGCATCGCCGACAGGATGAGCCCGACCATTGAATAGGTCTGCGGGAAGTTGCCCCACAGTGCGCCACTGCGCGGATCGATATCCTCGGACAGCAGACCGACATGATTCCGCCGCGCGAGAATATTCTCAAAGAGTTCTAACGCTTGTTCCCGCCGTCCGGTTGCGGTCAAGGCATCGAGATACCAGAACGTACAGACCAGGAACGCGCAGTCCGGTGGGCCGAAATCGTCGGCCTCGTCGTAACGCATGACGAATCCGTTACGCAGCAGGCGCTGCTCGACGATCTTGATCGTGTGCAGGAAACGCGGGTCGGTGGCTTGCACGAAGCCGATCTCAGGCAGCAGCAACAACGATGCATCGATCTCGGTGCCGCCGAAACTGCCCGCAAACCATCCGTCGGCATGCAGCGCGCGGCGCAGGATTTCGTGTTTCAGTGCCGCGGCCCGACCCTGCCAATCGGTGGCGTCGGCTTGCTGACCGACACGGCCGGCGATCAGCGCCATGCGATGCAACGCCGCCCAGCACATCGCGGCTGAGAAGGTATGCACGCGCTGGCGGCCGCGAAACTCCCAGATGCCGGCATCGGGTTTCAGCGCATCCTTGGCCGCCCGCTTGGCGATCGGCTTGAGCAGGCGATAAAGATCAGCCCCGCCGGGACTCGGCAAGCGCCCATCCCAGAACATCTGCGCCGTCGCCAGGATCAGCGAACCATAGACATCGTTCTGCCGCTGGCTGGCGGCGGCGTTGCCGATGCGCACCGGGCCCATGCCACGGAAGCCCTTCAGGTCGGTGGCCTCGATCTCCGTCAGCGAGCTGCCGGGCACGATGGGATAAAGCGGCATCATGGGCGACGAGCTCTGGCCCAGCACGGCCGCCAGCAGATAGCGGATGTAGTTCTCCATTGTGCGCGTGGCGCCCAGGCGGTTGAGCGCGTTGACGGTGAAGTACGAATCGCGCAGCCAGCAGAAGCGATAGTCCCAATTGCGGCCGCTATCGGCCGACTCGGGCACCGACGTGGTCAGCGCCGCGATGATGCCGCCGCTGTCCTCGAAACTGCACAGCTTCAAGGTGACGGCGGCGCGAATGACGGCGTCCTGCCAGTCGAAAGGCACGGCAAGGCCGCGCACCCAGTTCTGCCAGTAGGATGTGGTTTCCTCCAGCACCTCGCGGGCGAAGGTGTCGGGCTTGTCGGGCAGCGTTTCGTCGGGCGCCAGGAACAGGTTGATAGCGCGGTCGAGGACGAACTCGACCTCCTGCAACAGGAAAGTGACGGGCATGTCCGTCGTCACGCGGACCGTCAGTCCCGGCGAGGTGTAGCGGATGTGATTGCTGCCGGGAATCGGATGCGCCGCGACGGATCCATGATCGTAGGACGGCCGGATTCTCACCTTGATGCGGCAGTGGCCCGACATCGGTTCGATGCGGCGCACCAGCATCGGCGGACGAAAGACGCGCCCGAAGCGCTCGAACCGCGGTGCGAAGTCGTAGACGCGGATGCGCGCCCCGTGACGATCTTCCAGGATCGTCTCCAGCACGGCCGTGTTGCGGATATAGGCCTGTTCGGTGCGCGCGAGGTCGCGCAGCTCCACGTCCATGAAGCCCGTTTCCGGGGCATCACCGTTGAGCAGCGCGTTAAAGATGGGATCGCCGTCCAATCGTGGATGGCAGTGGAAGACATGCCGCGCATTGCGGTCCACCAGGCTGGCGATGGCGCAGTTGCCGATAGGTGCCAGGTCGAGCTGCCGCATCATGCTTCTCCGCTTTGCGCTGCTGCTGCGGCGAGCCACTCGCGGACACGCGCTGCGCTGCCGTCAAAGGTCTCGGCCACGTCAAGGCCGATGCCGCCCAATCGGCGCGCCGCCGCGCGGCCGCTCTCATCGGTCACGTCATCGCCGATGAACACGGGCACGCGTCCCTGGAATGGCACCAGTTCCATCAGGCGCTCGATGGCGAGGCCCTTGTCGGCACGGCGCGGCCGCAACTCGAAAGCGTAGTGCGCCTTCAGGATTTCGTAATCATCGGCCCGTTCGGCGGCCAGACGGCTGAGCAGCGCGTGGATCTCGCGGTCACGATCGGGCGCCAGCCTGTAGTGCAACGCCAGCGAATACGGTTTGGGCTCGACGATGGTGCCGGGCCATTGGCTGCAGGCGGCCTCGGCCTCGGCACGCCACGCCGGTGGCAGCGCCGACACTGGCGCCAGCGCTTGCTGCGAGCCGTCAGGCAGGCGGGCCGACGCGCCATGATTGCCCGCCACCGGCAGCACCAGTGGCGCCAGCAGCCGGTCGATATCGTCCAGCGGCCGCCCGGTGACGATGGCGAGGGCGCCGTTCAACCGGCCATGCAGGCGCCGCAGCACGTCAACCAGCCCGTCGGGCACGACCACCGCTGTGGGCGTCAGCGCAAGGTCGAGCAGCGTGCCGTCGAGGTCGAGGAACAGCGCCCAGTCGGATCGCAGCTCGGGTGGCTGCGGTGGTGACTCGGTCGGCGAAGAGGATTGAGATGTCGCGGCCGGAGAACTCGTCATCCGCGCAACATCGTGCCCTGGCGCCAATCGGTCAACCCATTGCTCGCACTGTGAAATTCACAGACAACTAAGCGATGATATCGGGAATTAACTTGCTTTCGAGTACCGCAATCTGGTCCTTGAGGCCGAGTTTGCGTTTTTTGAGGCGCTGGAGCTGAATCATGTCGAACGGCGCCTTTTCGGCGAGTCGCGCAATGACCTCGTCCAGGTCGCGATGTTCCTGCTGCAGCGCCGCCAGTTTGGCGCGGATGGCGTCAAGATCGAGTTCTTCCATCGGATGCGGCCAAACCTCTCCCGGCTCTACCCTAGCAAAGGAACGCCCCCGGGTGTACGGGTCTCATGCGTCGGCGCCAAGCTGTCTTTGTTCGGGGCGGCGGCGGTGACGGCCTGGCGATGAGCGATTTTCTGCCGCATCCATTCTGGAATTTTTCGCTCGAGGTCTATGCCGCCGAGGGGGTGGCCGCGGCATGTCTGGCCTTGCAGGAGCGCCGCCAGGCCGACGTCAACGTCCTGTTGTTGTGCGTGTGGCTGGGCGCGTCGGGCCGCAGCACCCTGACGGTCGACCGGCTCAAGGCATTGCTGGCCGAGATCGAGCCGTGGCAGTCCGGCGTCGTGCGGCCCGCGCGCGCCATGCGCCAGCGCATCAAGGAAGGCGATTGGCCGACGGCGCCGGCGGAAACCGTGCAGGCGGCACGGCGACGGATCGCCGAGGCCGAGCTGGCGGCCGAGCATGTCGAGCAGCTGATGCTGGCGTCGCACTGGCCACTGCCTGGCGACCGCGACCGGCCGCTGCATCAGCGCCTGCGCGCAGCCGTCGGCAATCTCGGCGTCTACGCCGTCTGCCTGGGTGTGACGCCCGATGCGCGCGACCGCGAGTCACTGCTGCCGCTGGTGGCGGCTGCGTTCCCGACATTGCATGAGGCCGAGGTCGAGCGCGCATTGGGGATCGCGCGTTGACGGCGTCCGTGCGTGCAACCGCCAGCTGGTCGATGGCCGCGGCCGGCGCGCCGCCGGCGCGCGAGCATGTGCTGGTGATCGGCGCCGGCATGGCCGGGCTCGTGACGGCGCGGCTGCTGCGCGACAGCGGCTTCGACGTGACGGTGCTGGAGGCGCGCGATCGCATCGGTGGACGCCTGTGGACCGAGAATTCGCTGGGCGTGCCGATCGATCTCGGCGGTTCGTGGATCCACGGTGCCGACGACAATCCACTGTCGGAGTGGTGCGCGGCTCTGGATGTCGATCTGATGGAGACGTCGGGCGATCGGCAGCTGATCGTGGACGGCGCACCGATGAGCTACGCGCGCACCCAGCGTCGCGCCTGGCGTGGTCGCCTGGCGATGGCGGTGGCGCTGCGTCTGGCGGCGTGGCGTGCGCGCCGTCTGGCCGCGCGCGGACAACCGAGGGCAGTCTCGCTGGCGGCGGCCGTCGAGCCGGTGCTGCGGGCACGCTGGCTGCCGCTGTTCGATCGGCGGATCGTCACGCAGATGGTGTCGATGGGCGAGGGCGTGCAGGGCGCACCGGCCGATCGCCTGGCGATCGAGGAGTGGTTTCCCCACGACGGCTTCGGGGTCAACGCCATGCCGCACGGCGGCTTCGCAGCGCTCGTCGATGATGCGGCGCGCGGTCTTGCGATTCGTCTCGCCGCGCCGGTGCAACGCCTCGTCTGGTCGGACACCGGCGTCGAGGCCCACACGCCTGGTGGTGCGATCCCGGCGGACCGCGCTGTGGTGACGTTGCCGGTCGGGTTGCTGCGCGATGGTGCCGTGACGATCGAGCCGACGTTGCCGCCCGATCAACGCGATGCGATCGCCCGCATCGGCTACGGCGATGGCGTGCTGGGCAAGATATACATGCGCTTCGCTCGCCCGTTCTGGCCCAAGGGTGTCTTCCGCTTCCAGTCCCTGGCGCCCTCACCGCAGGAGCGCGGCGCGTTCAACACCTGGCTGTCGCTGGAACGCGAGACCGGGGAGCCGATCCTGCTGAGCTTCGCCAACGGCCAGACTGCCGTCCGACTGGAGCGGACGTGCACCGACGAGGCCGTGCGCGGCAGGGCGATGGCGGTGCTGCGCCGGTTGTTCACGGACGTGCCCGAGCCGGTCGCCTATCGCTACACCCGCTGGCTGAGCGATCCATGGTCCGCCGGCAGCTATTCCTACCCGGCTGTCGGTAGCGTGCCCGATGACCGCAGCCTCTATGCCCGGCCGCTGGGCCAGCGCGTGTTCTTCGCCGGGGAAGCGACCGAGCGCAGCGACTACGGTACCGTCCACGCCGCCTTGCGCTCCGGCGAGCGCGCCGCGGAAGCCATCTTCCGCATTGCCGCTGGCGTCGCGCCGTCGCGCCAGGCGCGGCCCTGGCGCTTTCGCGGCGGCGCGCACGGCTCCTCGCCTCGAGAGCCCGGTTGACGGCACGGCGTGGCATAGTCACATTACAATTCAATAACTGTTCAATCATTGTGACCATGCGCAAGCCAGTCGCCAGAAGCCAGCGTCTCGATCTGCCGGAGGACCGCGCCATGCAACTGGCCGATCTGTTCCGCTTGCTGGGCGACACCAGCCGGCTGCGCATCGTCGCCGCCTGCCTGGAGCAGCCGACCGCCGTTTCGGCGATCGCCGACAAGCTCGACCTGTCGCTGTCGCTGGTCAGCCACCATCTGCGGCTCTTGAAGGCAGCGCGTGTCGTGCGCGCTGAGCGGCAGGGCAAGAATGTCTTCTACGCCGCCGACGACGAGCACATCCGCCGTGTCATTGTCGACATGCTGGAGCACGTCGCCGAGCAGAGGGATGAGGATTAGAGCGGTTCATCGCTTGCTAATCGTCGTCCTGGGCGAAGCGAAGGACCTTGCGGTCGTCCGGCCAGTCCGTCATGTCGAGCGCAGCAAGACATCTCCTGGTTACGCAGTTTCCTTTCGCGGGAGATCCCTCGCTGCGCTCGGGATGACAGTTTGATCGGAACGACAGCGTACTGAATTATCCTCGTTCCCGAGATCGCTGCAGGAAATCCGGCACGGCGGCGCAGTACATGGAATAGACGCTGCTCACCGTCGACAGGTCGGCGCACTCGTCCGTGCCGTGGATATTGGCATACGCGACGCCAGGCGCACAGACGGTCGCAACGCCATGCGCGGAGAGATAGTTGCCGATGTTGGAGGGGCCGCAGACAAGGGGTGGCAGCTCGCGGCCGAAGGACTGGCGGCTGGCGTGCAGGAAGGCGGCGACCAGCGGGTGATCGGGAGCGACGGCGTAGGGCGGCCAGTGCTCGACCGGCTCGATCCGGGTCGGCAACGGCGACGGCAGCCGGGCATCGATGTCGGTGATGATCGCGTCCAGCCAGGCGCGGGCGGCGTCATGATCGAAGCCCGGCGTCAGTCGGATGTCGAGATGGCAGCGGACGCGGTCGGGGATCTGGCTGAAGCCCTCACCACCCTCGATGCGCGTGACGGTGGCACAGGGACCGAAGGGGAAGAGGTTGTCAGCGCCGTGCGCTGGCGGCCGGCCGTCTATGGCGCTGACGAGTGTGGCTGCCTTGCTGATGGCGTTCACGCCGCGATCGGAGACGGCGCCCGAATGACCGGCTTGTCCGGCGACATGGATCCTGACGCGCAGGAAGCCGCGCGAGCCGATGGTCAGGCTGTCGTCGCCGGGATAGCCCAGCGCTGCCCCGACCGGTCGTGGCGATGCTTGCGCGAGAAAAGCCTTCACGCCGCCGAACTCGCCGGTGTGCTCGTCGGCATCGAACAGAATGTACACGCTGCCGCATACCAGCGTCGTTGTCGTCGCCAGGAACCGCGCCACGTGCGACAGGATGGCGACTCCCATCTTCGAGTCGGCGGCACCGCGGCCCCACAATTTGCCATCCTCGACCAGACCCGCGGAGGGGCTAACGCGCCAGCGGCTCTCGTCGCCGAAGGGCGCGGTGTCGATGCAGGCGTTCAGGCAGATCGCGGGTCCGGGCCGCGGGCCATCGATGCGAACGAGCAGCGCGACGGGCCGTCCCTGCGCATTGTGCAGCCACGTCGGGGGCAGCGCGTGCTCGGTCAGCCACTGGGCTGCCGCGTTCAGGATCGGCTCGGTCGGATCGATCCCGGCGCGCGAGGGAATCGCCACCAGTTGCGATGCCAGGCGCACGATGCTGTCGAACGGAACGGCAAGATCGGTCGACATGGTGAGCCTACACCGTGTCGCCCCAGCGTTTCACCACGCCGGCGTCGATCTCGAACAGGTCCAGCACGCGTCCCGCCGCATGGTCGACGATGTCCTCGATCGTACGCGGCCGGTTGTAGAATGCCGGCAGCGGCGGCGCGATGATGGCGCCCAGGTCGGCCACGGTGGCCATGTTGCGCAGATGTACGGCATGCAGTGGCGTTTCGCGCGGCATCAGCACCAGCTTGCGGCGCTCCTTCAGCACCACGTCGGCGGCGCGCGTCAGCAGCGAGCTCGAGATGCCGGTGGCGATTTCACCCAGGCTGCGCATCGAGCAGGGCGCGATCACCATGCCCATGGTCCTGAACGAGCCGCTGGAAATCGGCGCGGCGAGGTCGCCCGGCGCGTGGACATGGTCGGCCAGGGCCTTGACGTCCTTCACCTTCCAATCGGTCTCGTGGGCCAGCGTGACCTCGGCTGTCTTGGTCATCACCAGGTGCGTCTCGACCGGCAACGGTTGCAGAAGCTGCAACAAACGCACGCCATGGATCACCCCGGACGCGCCCGAGATGCCGATGATGAGCCGTGCAGGATAGGTCATGATTACTGTACTTTCTGTGAGCAGCTTAGCCGCATCCCGGCAATCTTGTCCCCAAATTCGGCCGACCCCATATCGACTCCTGTTGGACGTGTGTATAGTCCATAGGTCGGGTCAGCACCGGAGGAAAGCCAATGAGCCTCATGGATCGGATCGAGACCCTCAAGTCGCGGCACGCCGCGCTCGAACAAGCCATCCACGATGAAACCACTCGACCCCATCCCGACGACGAAGTGCTGCAGGAACTGAAAAAGAAGAAGTTGAGACTGAAGGACGAGATCGCCGAACTCGCGCGACATTGATTCATCCTGGCGCCTGCCGGCCAACCGGCGGCGCCGTCGCGGTTGATGCAGCGGCTGCGGGCGCGGCCTGACGTCGGCATGTCAGGCTGCGGCGCTGGTTGATTAACCGAAACGCTCCGTTTCTCTTTCGCCTCACTGCTTGTGCAGGCGCACAGTGAAGTGTGTCGGCCGGTCGCGGGTGACGCCCTGATCGGGCAGGTGCATGTTGGTCTCGCCGCTGCACTGCGCGACATTGTCGGCGCCGGGGCGGCAGACCAGCCTGTCCTGCGTCCAGCGCGTGCCGTTGGAGCAGGTCGCGTCGGCGTCGGTGATGCGCAATGTGCCACCCTCATACCGGGCGCGTGCCGGTGCCTCGCAGGTAACGCCGTTTTGCCAGCGGAATGTCAGCCTGCCGTTGCCATTCTCGTCGAAGCAGTAGGTGTGCGCGCCCGGCGGATGCCGCGGCGTGTAGCGAAACTGATCACCGCGCCAACACCCCTTGAGGAATGAGTAGTCGTTGGTCGGTTTTTCGGGCAGGCGCAGCACATCGCCGGGCTTGGTCGCTGCTTGCGGCCGGTCCGGCGCGGGTACGGGTGCGGGCGGTGGGTCGGGCGACCGGCACGCGATGTAGCGCCGCTCCAGCTCATCGCGCAGGGAGGCCAGCGTCGCTTTCAGCCGATCCTCTTCTTGCCGGGCGGTGTCGATGTCACGCTGCAGGCCGACCGTGGGGTCGGGCGGCGGCGGTTCGGGCGGTGGTGCCGGCGGGGCGGGCAGTTCGGTGACGCGCATGTCGGGCGGCACCGGCATGCACTGGCGCAGCAGGTACGAGGCCAGCATCAGGATGAGAATCGCCAGCAGGCCAGCCAGCAGCCAGAACAGCCAGGGAAATTGCTCCCGTACCAGGACCGCAGGTCCTGCTGCTGCCATCGCCACATGCGGTGGCAGCGGCGGTGGTGGTGCTGGTGGTGCAGGCGCAGCGGCGATGGTTTGCGTGCCGGCGAGGAAAGCCGGCGGCAGGACGGCACCTGCCGCCTCGGTATCGTAGCCCCAGCATACGATCACTGGCTGGTCGCCGACCTGGAACAGGTAGTCGTCGGATGGCCGTTTGGCTGCCAGTCGCAAGGCGCGCCCGGCGAGCCGGCCGTCCTCGGACGCGGCCGTCTCGAGGCTCTGGCCCAGCCGGTCGATGTCAGCCAGCAGGGTGTCGATTTCGTTGCGCGCGATGGCGCGTGCGTCGTCGGGCAGGTCCGTGAGCGGTCGTACCGGTCCGCTGCAGCCGCTGTACCAATCGATGCGGCCGCCGAGGTCGTGCGGTTCGGGCTCAGCCAGCAGGTGGAAATGGCGGTCGCCGAGTCGGCGGCGGATGACGGCGCGGATCTGCGCTTCGGCGTGATGCAGTGGTTCGCCACGGACGCCCAGGGGGCGCACGCCGGTCAGCGTCGTTCGGACAAGGGTGGCTCCGGCCATCACGCGGTCTTTACTTGAGGCAAGAGACCACAATGAGCCGTTGCTCGCTTAGCCTCAAGAGGCATCACGTGACATGCCGCAGATCGCACCGGTCAGTTGACCCGATGCAGGTTGACGGACCACCGGTTGTCCAGCGACTGGCCGCTGCAGCGCGCCACGTTGCCTTCCCCGGAGCGACAGTCGAGGTGATCCGCGTACCATTGGCCCCCGTCACTACAGGTGGTGTCGGAATCCACGATGCGCAGTGTGTTGCCCGAGAATTGCGCGCGCGCCGGCGCGGTGCAGTTCTGCCCATTGGCGCGCCTGAAGGTCAAGGTGCCGCGGCCGTTGGCATCGAAGCAGTACGTGCTGGTGCCACCGACATGCGCAGGAGAATGCTTGAAGAAGTCGGTGCGCCAGCAGCCCTTCAGGAAAGAGAAGTCACTGGTGGGCGCCGTGGGCATGCGCATGCGTTCATCCGGCGGCTTGGGCTTCTCCGCCACCTTGGGCTGGGGCGGGGGATCGGGTTTCCTTTCGACCACGGGCGGCTTGGGCGGCTCGGGTGGCTTTGGCGGCTCAGGCGCCTTGCACTGGCTGTAGCGCTTGTTGAGCTCGTCACGCAGGGCGGCCAGGGTGATCTTCAAGCGGCCTTCCTCGTCGCGGGCGCTGTCGAGATCGCCTTTGAGGCCGACGGTGGGATCGGGCGGCGATGGCTCGGGTGGCGGTGCCGGCGGCGCCGGCAGCTCGGTGACCCGGGTGTCGGGCGGCACCGGCATGCACTGTCGCAGCAGCCAGGAGGCGAGCAGCAGGACGAGGAT
>DATEIF010000534.1:0-6874 GCA_035279205.1 Vineibacter sp. | reverse complement strand
AACCCCGGGAGCGCGGGCGTCCCGCCCGCTCATAAGTCGGCGCTACGCGCCGATGCGGGCCAGAGGCCCGCGCTCCCTGGACTAACGCGCCTCAGTGTCGCCCGGCTGGCTCCACTTGTCGGCACTGTCGATGAACGAAGTGAAGACCTTGCGGATGGTCGCTTCCGGCAGGTCGCGGGTGATGAACACGATGCGGCTGCGGTGATCCGCGTCCGGCCATTTCTCCAGCACGGCGGGCGGATGGAAGACGTGCTGGACTCCATGCACGACCACCGGCTTGTCGCTGTCGGTAACGTTGAGAATGCCCTTGATGCGCAGCAGGTCGGGACCGCGATAGGTCACCAGCGCATCGAACGCCGCGGCGACCGTGGCCCAGGCCAGCGGCTTGTCGAACACGATGCAGAACGAGCGGATGCGGTCGTCGTGGCGGTTGACGTCGTGCGGATCCTGGTCGCGATGCGCGTGCTCCTCGCCCGGGCCGGGGCCGGCGAACGGATCGTCCGGTGAGCCCGACGTGCGATTGTTGCCGTCGTGATGATGGTGATGATCGTCGTGATGGTGATCGTGGCCATGGCCGTGATGGTGATGGCCGTGCGCATCGTGCTCGGCGAGATAGGCCTCGTCGCGCAGCCAGCGCTTGACGTCGGCGGTCTTGGTCTCGGGGTTGTAGAGACCGGCGTTCATCACGTCGCTCGCCGCCACCTCGCCGAACTGCACCGGCATCAGCGGCGCGCCGGGATTGAGCTGGTGCAGGCGGCCGCGCAGGGCGGTGATCTGCGCCTCGGTCGCGATGTCGGTCTTGGTGATCAGCAGCCGGTCGGCGACGGCCGCCTGCTTCACCGACTCGGCGTGGTTGTCGAGCGTGCCGGCGCCGTTGACCGCGTCGACCGTGGTGACGACGCCATCCATGCGAAAGCGCGAGGCCAGCAGCGGGTCGGTCATCAGGGTGTGCAGGATGGGTGCCGGATCGGCCAGGCCCGTGGTCTCGACCACCATGCGCTTGAACGGCGTGATCTCGCCGCGGGTGCGCTTCAGGTACAGCTCGCTCATCGTGCGCACGAGATCGCCGCGCACCGTGCAGCACAGGCAGCCGCTGTTGAGCGTGACCAGCCCGTCCTCGTCCGATTTCTCGACCAGCTGATGATCCAGCCCGATCTCGCCGAACTCGTTGATGATGACGGCGGTGTCGCCCATCTCCGGCTTGCGCAGCAACTCGCGCAGGACCGTCGTCTTGCCGCTGCCCAGGAAGCCGGTCAGCACCGACACCGGGATACGCTCTTCCACCGCCGCCTCAGTCATTTCCGCTCTCCGTCATCGCCCCGGCGCCAGAACCGCGGCGCCTTGACGAAGCGTTTGCCGGCCGCGGCCAGTGCCCGCTCGTCGTCGTCGCGGCCGGCCTGGGCCCGCATCGCGAGCCAGCCGGTCAACACGCCTGCAGCCCAGTCCAGCCGGCCCTTGGGGCGCGCCGCAGCGCGGATATCGGCGACGACCTTGGCCGCGACGATCCGATCGTTGGCCAACCCCAGCGCGTCCTGCAGTTTGGCTGCAGCGTGGATATAGGCGTCGGCGGCTTTGGGGTCAAAGAGCTTGGCGAGGAACGAGGCCGCATAGCGTTGTTTCTTGACGCGCAGGCGCAGCGCATGGCGGGCAGCACCGCCCAGCTTGTCGAAGCGCTCAAGGCCCTTGCGCAGCTTGCGATCGCGCTGGCGCAGGACGTCGCGGGCGAAGTCCTCCGCTTCGGGCAGCGGCGGCTGCGCCGGCACGCCCGGCATCGGATCGGTGGTGGGTGCGGTCGGCTGCGGCAGCTTCAACAGGTCCGCTATGCTGGGCACGCTGTCGACCGGCTCCGCAGGTTTCGGCGGCGGAACCGGGGCGTAGCGCACCGGCGTCGCCAGCAGGCCGGTCAGCCGCGCGTCGAACACGGCAAAGATCTCGCCGGTGAGCGTCCGGCGCGCCGCGTCGTGACGGGTGCGGCGCAGCCGCAGGGCCGCGGCCCGGAAGGCGCGCAGCTCGTGGGCGACATCGGCGTGGGCCGCAAGGCCAGCCTCGGCCTCCTTCAGCACGCCGGCCAGGAAGACGTCGAGGTCGCGGGTGGCGCCGCAGGCGTCGGCGAGCACCTTTGCGTCGGCGCGCAGGGCCAGAATCATGTCGTCGGCCAGGGGCCGGCCGAACAAGGTCGCCGCCGCCCGCAGGCGCCGCAGCGCCACGCGGGTGCCGTGAATGCCGACGGGGTCGCGCGCCGACAGCACGGTTTGCCGCGCCGTCAGCAGGTCGGCATGGCACGCCGCCAACGCTTCGTGCGCCAGGGCCAGTAACGGCGGTGTCGTCTCGCCGATGAGCAAGTCTCGATGATCAGCCAAATCCATTTGCGCGCCATCCCAGCACGCGGGCGGATGACAGACAAATGACGGTTTTATTTCGGTGGATGTGACAAGCGGGGTACTGGATCTGGTGACCAAGTGGCTACAATGCACCATAAATTGTGGTGGGCGCGACTGAGTGCCCGCGGATATATCGGGGCGAAACAGACCTTCTGCCTGCAACTATTTTCCGGTTCGCTTGACGCGGCAACCGGTGGATCGCGATGGTGAGCCATGCGGTATGACGATCTCTACGCCAAGCCGGGTCACCTGATCCGCCGCTGCCAGCAGATCGCGGTGTCGATCTTCACGGACGAGTGCCGTGACCTCGACCTCACGCCGATCCAGTACGCCGTGCTTCTGGCGCTGAAGCTGCATCCCGACATCGATCAGGCGACGCTGGCGGCGCTGGCCGCGCTCGATCGGTCGACCCTCGGCGACGTGGTGCGGCGATTGCAGCGGCGGCGCCTGATCGATCGCCGGCCCGGCGAGCATGACCGCCGCAGCAAGGTCCTGCGCGCGACGCCGGCAGCACTGCGCCTGCTGGACCGGGCCGAGGCCACGGTACGCCGGGCCCAGGAGCGCATCCTCGATCCTCTCGCGCCGGCGGAGCGGCGCACCTTCGTGCGGCTGTTGTCCAAGCTGGTCGACATCAACAACGCACTCAGCCGGGCGCCGATGACGGTGCGCGCGCCGAGCGACAAAGTCCGCCGGCCGCGTCGGAAGGGAGCCCGATAGAGCCTGCCGCCCCGAATCCTGCCGCCGTGACTCCGTCCATAAAGTGAGTATACTCATTGATTGTCGAAGCGACGGAGAGCGGCATGGAATTCGGCATGCAATTCTTTCCCGATGTCGGCCCGGCGCAGAAGCCGGCCGACCGCTACTTCCGCGAGGCGCTCGACCTGGTGTCGCTGGCCGATCCGCTGGGCTACGGGCACATCCGCATCGTCGAGCACTACTTCCATCCCTATGGCGGCTACTCGCCCAATCCGATCGTCTTCCTGAGCGCCGCCGCGCAGCGCACCACCCGTGCGCGGCTGATCACTGGCGCGGTGCTGCCCGCCTTCAACAACCCGCTGAAGCTGGCGGGCGAGATCGGCATGCTCGATGCGATCTCTGGCGGGCGGCTGGAGGTCGGTTTCGCGCGCGCCTTCCTGCCGCACGAGTTCAGCCGCTTCGGCGTCAAGCTCGACGAGAGCAAGGCGCGCTTCGACGAAGGCATCGAGCAGGTGCGCCTGCTGCTGGCCGAGGAGAACGTGGCGCACCAGGGCCGCTTTCATGCCTTCCCCAGGACGACGTCGCTGCCGCGACCCACGCAGCGGCCGCATCCGCCGTTCTGGGTCGCGGCATTGGGCACGCCCGACAGCTTCACCAACGCCGGTCGCAAGGGTTATTCGATCATGGCGATCCCGATGGCCGGCGGCATGATGGCCGAGCTGATCGGGCTCTATCGCGAGGGCTGGAAGAGTGCCGGGCATGCGGGCATCGGCCGCGTGATGCTGGCATTCCACATGTTCTGCCACGAGGATCGGGCGGCCGCCGCCGCCATCGCCCGCGATCCGCTGGAGCGTTATCTGCGCTCGCTGGTGGAAGCGGCCGGTGACTGGACCGAGGGCACCAGCTCCGCCGACTATCCAGGCTACGACAAGATCATCGCCGGGTTGGCGCAGGAAACCTTCGAGTCGCAGGTCGAAAAGGGTGCCGCCTGGATCGGCACGCCGAGCGACATCTGCGAGCAGATCGCCGACTACCAGAAACGCGTCGGCGGTTTCGAGAGCGCCTCGCTGCAGGTCAACTTCAACACCGTCGCGTTCGAGGATGCGCGCCGTTCCACCGAGCTGTTCGGCCGCGAGGTGATCCCGCGGTTCGCATAGGGCTGATTGTCATCGCGGGAGCAGCGAGGAATGGCAGGTGGGGCTGGGCCCTGCGCAGGCTCCTGGCTGTTGCTTTTTCGCAGGGCAGATCCATGTAATGCGTCACAGCCATTACATCACGGCCGATGACAGTGGTGGCCGACCGTGGTTCCATGCGCACCACGAGCAGGACGTCGTTTAGGATCTGGGACGGATGAACATCGATACCGGCGCCTTCAAGAAGGGCATGCGGCACCTCGCCGCCAGTGTGTGTCTGATCACGACACGACACGGCGTCGAGCGCGGCGGCCTGACGGCAACGGCTGTGTGTTCCGTGTCGGCCGAGCCGCCGCAGCTGCTGGTCTGCGTCAACCGCGAGGCCAGCGCGCATCCGCTGATCGTCGCCAGCCGGATCTTCGCGGTGAACGTGCTGGCGCCGTGTCATCGGCCCATCGCCGAGCGTTTCGCCGGCATGGATGGCGTCGAGGGTGATGCACGCTTCATCGATCTGGGCGACTGGCGGACGCTGAAGACCGGCGCGCCGGTGCTCAACGGCTGTCCGGTGACGTTCGACTGCAAGGTCGTGCACACCACCGTGGCCGGCACGCACACCGTCGTCATCGGTGAAATCGTCGATGTGGCGCTCGATGCCGCCAACCTGCCGCTGCTTTACGCGCAGGGCGCGTTCATGGGCAGCGAGACGCTGAAGGCAGCGCCGTAAGGCGCAATCCTTTGACATCGCATCGGCTTTGACGGCTAATGGCGGCCGTCACGGTCTCTCGATTGCAAGATCGAGGGCGAAGAGGGAATCCGGTGCGCTTCACGGCAAGGCCGGAGCTGTCCCCGCAACTGTTGGCGGCGAGTGTCTGTCCGATTGATGTCACTGAGGCGTGGGCCTCGGGAAGACCGGACGACGCTATGACCCGCGAGCCAGGAGACCTGCCGCGACACTGTGTACGTCCTCGGGCGGGGTGTCCCGGTGGGTCGCTTGCCATGGATGGCGCGCAGCCAGCCGTGGTCCAGTGAACACCGTTTTACCTTGGCCCCAGCCTGTGGGGTCATTGATGCTGGGTTGGCGTCGCGTTGTTTGTGGAACTGGGTCGGCGGATACGGATCGCAAGCTGGATATCCCCGGCACCGCGCGGCCATTGCGCCTGATCTGGAGCTATGCCACCGCGATCGCGCTCATCCATGCCCTGGCGCTGCTGGCGTTCCTGCCCTGGTTCTTCAGCTGGACCGGTGTCGGGCTGGCACTGCTGGGGCTCTATGTCTTCGGCACGCTGGGGATCAATCTGTGCTTCCACCGCCTGCTCACGCATCGCGGCCTGGTGTGTCCGACGTGGCTCGAGCATTCCCTGGCGATCCTCGGCCTGTGCTGCGTGCAGGACACGCCCGCCCGCTGGGTCGCCATCCATCGCCGTCACCACGCGCAGGCCGACGAACAACCCGATCCGCACAGCCCGCTGGCTGGCTTCCTGTGGGCGCATCTGGGCTGGATCGTGGTTCGAAACCAGGAACTGGTTCGCCCCGGATTGGTATCGCGCTACGCCAAGGACATCGTGCGCGATCCGTTCTACGCCCGGCTCGAACCTTACCCTTGCTGGGTCGGCGCGATCCTGCTGTCGTGGGCGCTCTTCTTTGCCGGTGGCTTCATCGTCGAGTGGCTGCGGGGCGGCAGCGTCGACCAGGCGCTGCAGTTCGGTTTCAGCCTGCTGATCTGGGGTGTGTTCGTGCGCACCGTGCTGGTGTGGCACATCACGTGGTCGGTCAATTCGGTGACCCATCTGTGGGGCTATCGCAGCTACGAGACCGGTGAATCCAGCCGCAACAACCTGATCATCGGATACATCAGCAACGGTGAGGGCTGGCACAACAACCATCATGCCGATCCACGCTCCGCCCGCCACGGTCACCGGTGGTGGGAACTGGACGTGACCTGGCTCACCATCCGGCTGCTGGCCGCCCTGGGGCTCGCGGAGCGCATCGTGACGCCGTCCGTTCAGCGACAATCCCGCGCGCAAGGAGCCCTTGAGCGCTCACCGGCAAAAGACTAGAACCTGTCGCCCACAGGGCGGCGTGGTCCTGATGGGGCGTAGCCAAGCGGTAAGGCAGCGGATTTTGATTCCGCCATCCCCAGGTTCGAATCCTGGCGCCCCAGCCAGACCATGACGTGCGGCAAGCGAATGTTGGCCCGGTCGCGGAAGCGTGCGTCACAATGGCGTTAGCGCCCGTTCTTTCCCCACACGGCGTGTTGTCTCTCAAGCCGTCGGACGAGCCGACGGCGCTGGAATCCGCGCATGTCGCACGCCTGGAACAGGCGTTTGCGCGTGGCTCGGGGCATGGGCTGCTCTATCTGGGTGCGGACCGGATCGGGACGACCCTGCCGCCCACGTTGGCGTATTGGCGCGAAATCGCGACGCGCTTCATCACAGCGCTCTGTGCCCTGCCCGGTTTGGACGCAGCGCTGCGCAAGCCCCACGTTCCTGCTCCTGGTGAAGACGATCTGGGCCGATGGGTTGCCGCCGTGCCGCCCATGATCGGCGCGGAATACCTGACGGTTGCGGTTCTCGCCGATCTCTGGCGCGGCGTGGACAGCGCTTTCGACGCCGAGCTGGCGGAAGCCGGCCTGTCCGTGCAGGCTTTCCTCAAGGCGCGGCATCC
>DATEIF010000533.1:0-12603 GCA_035279205.1 Vineibacter sp. | reverse complement strand
ATCGTGATTGCCGCCGACAATGCGCGCTTCTGCCAGATGGAGTCCAAGCGCGGCATCGCGCCGCTGGGCGGTGCGCACTTCCGCTTTCTCAGCCGCACCGGCTGGGGCAACGCGATGTACCACCTGATGCTGTGCGATGAGTTCAACGCCGCTCGCGCGCTTCAGATCGGCCTGGTGCAGGAGGTCGTGCCGTTCGGCCAGCAGGTCGAGCGCGGCCTGGAGATCGCGCGGCTGATCGCGGCCAACGCACCGCTGGGCATTCAGGTCACCAAGGAGGCGGCGCTGAAATACGTCGAGGCCGGCGAGGCGGCGTCCATCGCCATGCTGCCGGCCATCCGCGAGCGCGTGATGGGCACCGAGGACGCGAAGGAAGGCATCCGGTCCTTCGTCGAGCGCCGCGCCGCGGTCTTCCAAGGTCGTTGATCCGGAAGCACGGGCCTCTGCCCGCATCGGCGTACAGCACCGATACATGAGCGGGCGAGACGCCCGCGGTCCCGGGAAGGTCAGCTACAGGAGCAATCGCATGGCTCAGAAGAACACCGCCCTCATCGTCGGCGTCGGCGCCAGTGAAGGCGTCGGTGCCGCCACGGCCCGACGCTTTGCCAGGGAAGGCTTTCACGTCGTCATTGTCGGCCGCACGCAATCCAAGGTGGACAGGGTGGCGGCGGAGATCGGCGCGGCGGGCGGCAGCGCCGAGGCCCTTGTCGGCGATGCCGCGGTGGAAGAGGACGCCGCCCGCTTCGTCGCCGCTGCGGACGCCAACGGCACCCTGCAGATCGCCATCCACAACGCCGGCAACAACCGGCGTGATGGCTTTCTCGAGCTGCAGCGCGGCGATTTCGAACAGCTCTGGCGCGAGCATTGCCTGGGCGGCTTTCTGATCGGCCGCGAGGCGGCGCGGCGCATGGTGCCGCGCGGCGCCGGCGCGATCTTCTTCACCGGCGCCTCGGGCTCGTTGCGCGGCCGTGCCGGCTTCGCCGCCTTTGCCGCGGCCAAGGCCGGCCTGCGCGCGGTGTCCCAGAGCATGGCGCGCGAGCTCGGTCCCAAGGGGATCCACATCGCGCACGTCGTGGTCGATGGCGGCATCGGCGGCGCCCGCCTGCTGGGCCGCGCGCCGCAGCTCGCCGGCGAGCGCGGTCCCGATGGGCTGCTGAGTTACGAGGCGATCGCCGACACGTACTGGCAGCTGTACAACCAGCACCGCAGCGCCTGGACGCTGGAGATCGACCTGCGGCCGTGGGCCGAGTCGTTCTGAGGGCGAGGCGAACGGGCTTGTTGCCCGGTTTGCGTCCGGGCATGTTGCCGCTACCGGCGCCGGGATTCTGCGAAGCGGCGCGGTCAGGGGTATCGCGCCGTGTCGTCGACTATGCCTGGCATTGTCATCGCCGCTGTGATGACGGCGATTGTCTCGGCCGCCGTATGGGGCGCAATTTTCCTGTGGCGGGCGCCAAGTGTGGAGCGACGCTTGCTGGTGGCCTGCTTCGTGCTCCAGCTTCCGGTGAGCGCCGCGGCATTCTACATCGTGCGCATGCCGCTGGATCGCGCCATCCATGCGCTGCTGGGCGATGGTGCCATCTACCAATGGGGGCGGCTGCTCTACGCGCCGCTGACGGAGGAGCCGGCCAAGCTGTGGCCGCTGCTCATTCCCTGGATCGCCAGCCGCGCGACGCGCGACAACGCGGTGCGGATCGCCGCCGTGCTCGGCCTGGGGTTCGGCGTCGGTGAGATCGGATTTCTGGCCGGATCCATCGCCGCCACGCCCCAGGCGGCGAGTGTCCCCTGGTATGCCTATACCGGTTTTGGCATCGAGCGGTTCATGGTCTGCCTCATCCACGGCCTGCTGACGGCGATGACCATGCTGGGCTGGAAGCGTTGGCGCATCGGATGGCTCGGCGGCATGGTGATCGGCATGGCGCTGCATCTGGCACTGAATTCGCCGATTGCCCTTGCCGGCATCGGTTGGCTTGGCACCGACCCTAGCGTCGTGGTCAGCCTGCTCCTGCTGTGGGTCGTGCTCTATTTCCTGGTGGCGATCATGGTCCTGCTGATCTTCGACATGCGAGGCGCGAGAGCCAAGATCGGCGCGTGATCGGTGCGGCGGAGCCTATTGCGCCCCTGGTGTGAGTGCCGCCGCGAACCGCCGGTCGAGCTCGGTGTCATCGAGCATGTCGGGCGTGCCGAGCAGTACGAGATCCGAGCGCAGCGCGGCGATACCCCAGGGCCCGTCGCTGCGCACGTCGATGCGGCGGCCCACCATGTGCACCACGCTGCGCTGGTGGGGCGAGTCGGCGAAGCGCAGGATGCCCTTGGCGCGCAGCACGCTGGTGGGCAGCGCGCCGAGCGCTTCCAGCAGGGCTGCGCGGTTGACGAGGCCGTTCGTCGTCAGCGACCAACGGCGGATCGGTGGCGGTTGTGCCGCCTCGGCGTGCACTCGCGTATCCGTCCCATCGGTAGGTGCAAGCCCGAACAGGGCTTCGACCGGCACCTCGGCATGGATCGCCGGCACGACACGCACGCCTGCGGTGCGGCCTTGCAGCCACGCCGTGATGTCCGCCGACTGCGCCGCCGTGACGAGATCGGCCTTGTTCAGGATGAGCAGGTCGGCGCCGTCGAGCTGCCGCTGGACCGTGTCGCCGACATAGCGATCCGCCGCGCGGTCGCGCACGCTGCTGGCGTCGGCCAGCACCACCACGCCGTCGCGCTCCAGCATCGGCTCGATCATCGCCAGCTCGGCGATGCGCGCCGGGTCGGCGACGCCGCTCGCCTCGACCACGACATGGTCGATGGCATCCGCCTTCTCCAGCACCCGCACCAGCGCCATCACCAAACTGTCACCGATGCTGCAGCAGATGCAGCCATTGGCCAGGCTGATGGTCTCGCCGCCATGCGCTATCACCAGTCGGCTGTCGATATCGACGGCGCCGAAATCGTTGACCAGCACCGCGAATCGCCGGCCGCCGGCACCGCGCAGCAGGCGATTGAGCAACGTCGTCTTGCCGGCGCCCAGGAAACCGCCGATCACCGTGAAGGGTAGGCGCCGCATGGATGTTCTATCCGGCCGGTGCTTCGAAGATACGGCCGCCCAATACCGTACCCCAGACGCGCACGTCCTTCAGCGCCTGGGGCGCGACCTCGAGCGGATCGTCGTGCAGCACGGTGAAATCGGCGCGCTTGCCGACCTCGATGCTGCCGATCTCGTGATCGAGTTTGAGTGTATAGGCCGCGCCCAGGGTGACGGCGCGCAGCGCATCGGCGACGCTGATCTTTTCCGCCTCGCCCAGGGTGCGCCCCGATGCCGTCCGGCGGTTGACGGCACACCACGCGGTGAACAGCGGGCCGATCGGCGTGACCGGCGCATCGCAATGGATGGCGAAGGGAACGCCGGTGCGCAACGCGGTGCCGCAAGCGTCCATGCGGTTAGCGCGCTCGGGGCCCAGCGTCTGCGCGTAGTGGATGTCGCCCCAATAGAAGAGGTGGTTGGCGAACAGGTTCACGCATGCACCCAGCGCCGCCATGCGCCGGAACTGGGCGGCGTCGGCCATCTGGCAGTGTTGCAGGGTGTGGCGGTGATCGCGGCGCGGCGTGCGCGTCAGAGCCCGCTCGATGGCGTCGAGCGCCACCTCCGATGCCTCGTCGCCGTTGGTGTGGATGTGCACCTGGAAGCCGGCATCGTGATAGGCCTGCAGCAGGCGGTCGATCTCTTCCGGGCCAGTGTTCCACACGCCGTTGGGCAGGCCGTTGTAATAACCCGGCCAGCGCATGCGTGCCGACAGGCCCTGGATCGAGCCGTCGGTGATGATCTTCACCAGGCCGAAGCGCAGCCGCTCGTTGTTCCGCTGCACCAGCGCCTGAAGCTTGGCCACGCCTTCCTCGACCGGAAGCGCGATGGCGCCGAACGCCGGCAGCAGGCGGATCGGGAAGTCCTCGCGGGCGCTGGCCTGAAGGTAGCCGGTCACGGTCGAGTCGGGCAGTTCGTTGTGCAGGTCGGTCGCGGTCGTCACGCCGGACAGCTGGGCGACGCGCGCAAAGCGCCATACCGCCGCCTCGTCCGACAGCGCGGCGGCGAGGTTGATGCCGCTGGCACGATAGGCCATGTACTTGGCCGCGATTTCCTGCAGCTCACCGGTCGGCTGGCCGGCATCGTCCTTGACGATGCCGTGCACATTGGTGGCGTGGTCGATGCCGGCCTTGGCCAGCACCGGCGAATTGACGTTCAGCACGTGGAAGTTGGAGTGGATGACCAGCACCGGCCGTTCGACCGAGACCTTGTCCAGGTCGGCCCGGTTCATGCGCCGGCCGCCGAAATAGATCGGATCGAAGCCCCAGGCGAGCAGCGGCCCGTCGGCCGTCGTCATGCTGCGCTCGATCTCGCGCAGCCGCGCCACCACCGCGTCGATGCTGGTCAATCCCTGGGAGATAGCACCATCGGGACTGCGGCGGTCGAAGAAGCCGACATAGGGGAAGCTCCAGACACCGCCTTCGAAGGCATGACTGTGACCCTCGACGAAACCCGGCATCAGCACCAGTGACTCGAACCGCCGGTCGAGGTCGTAGGGGCCCCAGCCCTCGAGCTCGGCGAGGCTGCCGACACCCAGCACCCGTCCGTCGCGCACCGCCACGTGCGTGGCGAACGGCTCATGCGCGTTCATCGTGATGATGCGACGGGCCGGGTAGATGACGGTCGACGGCATGGCGAGGCCTCACGGCGGTGGCGGTTCACCGACGTAGGCCATCATGACTTGCGGATGCAACAGCGGATATGAGCGCCTGTCGGCGCGAAGCCCTTCAGCGCGTGCGCTTGATGATGTAGCCATTGGCGATCTTGTCGAAGCCGACCTTGGGGTAATAGTCCATCGCTTCTGGCGCCGACAGCAGGATCAGTGCCACCTGCTCGCCGATCTCGCGCCGGGTGATGGCGATCAGCTCCTTGCCGATGCCGTGACGCTGGTAGGCCTTGTCCACCGCCAGATCCGACAGATAGCAGCAATAGGCGAAGTCGGTGAGCGCGCGCGAGATGCCGACCAGCTTGTCGCCGTCCCACGCCGAAATCGTGAGATTGCCGCCCTGCAGCATCTTGGCGATGCGCGGCACGTCGCCGGTGGGACGGCGGATGGTGGAGGCATCGAACAGGCGTGCCACGTCGGCCGCATCGAGCGGCTTGTTGATTTCGTACGTGATCATGAGGAGGGGGACCTTTCAGATGACCTACCTTCCCCCGCAAGCGGGGAAGGTATTGGCGGCGCCTACACCACCTCGCGGGCGGCGGCGAGTGGCGTGACCAGCAGCTGTGCCACGATGTGCAGCGCGCGCTTGAGGTCGGCGTGCGTTTTGGCGTTGCCCAGGCACAGCCGCACGGCGCTGGGGGCATCGGTGCGGCCGCCGACGAAGGCGTCGGCCGGCGTGAGCCGCACGCCCTGCGCTTCGGCTTCGGACGCAAAGTCGCGGGCGCGCCACGGGTCGGGCAGCTTCAGCCAGCCATGGAAACAATCGGCCGGCAGGATGAACTCGGCCTTCTGCGGCACCGGCTCGCGGGCGCTGCTCGCCGCGGGGCGGTGGGGTGGCTCGCGCCAGGTGTTGTCCTTGGACGCCGTCGGTGGTGGTGGCGCCAGGGTGGGGCCGCCTTTCATCGCCGCCAGATGGTTGGCGCTGGCCTCCGCCAGGCGACGGCGTGACTCGACGGCACCGGCGGTGTGTTCATTGCTCGCAACCACGCGCACGTTCGGTCGCGCCGACCGGGCGGCGGCCGATGCGCTCGCCGTCGGCGGCGTCTGCTCGGCGGCAGCGTGCACGGGAATGCCGGCCTCGCGGAAGATCGGCGCCGCGATATCGAAGCGTCGCCGTGCCTCCTCGCGCTTGCGCCGCAGGATTTCGTCGAGCACGCCCTCGTCGATCCAGCGTGCCGCCACTTCGGCGGCGATCGGTGCGGCGGTCCAGGAGGCGGCTGCCATGGCGGCCGCCAGCCGCGCCGCCAGCCGTGGCGGGGCGTGCAGGAAGCCAATGCGCAGGCCGGGCGCGCCGATCTTGCTCAGGCCGGCCAGATGGATGACGTGGTCGGGCGCGAAGGCTGCGATCGGCGGCGGCGCCTCGGTGGGAAAGAAGCCGTAGACATCATCCTCGATGATCGGCAGCTCGTGTGTCGCGGCGATCCGCGCCAGCTCGCGGCGGCGGCCTTCGCTGATGGTGCGGCCGGTCGGGTTGTGCTGCACCGGTGTCATGTAGAAGGCGCGGGCGTCACCGACACGGCAAGCCGCCTCGAAGGCACCGGGCAACGGCCCGTCGGCATCGCAGGCGATCGACTTCAGCCGCAGCCGCATCAGCCGCGCCAGCGACACGACACCCGGATAGGTGAGGTCTTCGACCAGCACCGCATCGCCGGGCGCCGTCAGCGCCGCCAGCGTGACCATCAGCGCGTGTTGCGTGCCGGCCGAAATCAGCACGTGCGCCGGATCGATCGGCGTCGCGGCGGCAGCCTTGCCGCGCGGCTGCAGATGCTGGCGTCGCGCCAGCAGGCGGGCGCCGGCGGCGCGGTGGCGTTCCAGGCCGGCGCGGCCGCTGAACTCGAGCAGCGCGTTGATGTCCTTCATCTTGGCGATGTCGGCCAGCGTCCGGCGCAGCAATTCGTCCTCGCCGACTTCGGCCGGCCAGTTCATCGCCAGGTCGATCAGGCGTGACGGCGCCGCGTCCATCACGGCACGCGGATCGCCTGTGGGGTTGACCGCCGAGCGCGCCACGACCGGGTCGGCATAGGGGATGGCCGGCGGGCGCACATAGGTGCCGCGGCCGACCTCGCCATGCACCAGGCCGCGCCGTTCAGCCTCGGCATAGGCGCGGGTGATGGTGCCAATGGTGCAGCCCAGCGTCCACGCGAGGTCGCGGTGCGTGGGCAGGCGCGCATACGGCTCCAGCTTGCCCGAGGCCACGTCGGCGGCGAGCTGATTGGCGATGGCGATGTAGAGTGGCGTCGAACCACCGGGATCGATGGTCGGACGCCAGGCGGGACGCTTCTTGCGGGCGGACGTCATCGCAGCACGAGACCCTGATGCGGGTCGGCTGCCTGCGGCAATGTCACCATGACAATCCGACCGGCCGACCCGCTGATAGTGGGACAATTGCTACAAGACAATTGTGACGGTGACAATTTCTCTGTGCGATTCCATGACAATGAAATTGTCCCATTGGCGAGGGTTTCTGAATGAGCAGTGCGCGTTATTTCGACGATTTCCGCCTCGGCGAGCGTTTCGAGAGTGCTGGTCTCACCATCACCGAGAGCGCCATCGTCGACTTTGCCCAGCAGTGGGATCCGCAGCCCTTCCATATCGACGCCGAGTACGCGCGCAGCGAAGGCAATTTCGGCGGCCTGATCGCATCGGGCCTGCACACCATGTGCGCCACCCTGCGGCTGTGGCTCGCAGACCGGATCTTTGCCGCCTGCACCATCGGCTCGCCCGGCGTCGACGAGACGCGCTTCCTGCGGCCGGTGCGGCCCGGCGATACGCTGCGTGTCGTCACCGAGCTGCGCGAGATGCGGCCGTCGACATCGAAGCCCGATCGCGGCTCGGTCGTCCTGCGCCACACCACGCTGAACCAGCGCGGCGAGGTCGTCATGACCATGAACGCCCGGGTGATCCTGAGGAAGCGGCCGGTGTGACCCCTTCTCCCCGCGAAGGCGGGGAGAAGGTGCCCCGAAGGGGCGGATGAGGGGCTTCGCGATTTTGATGCAGATCGCGCTGGTCCCGGAAAATCCCGTTTGGTCGAGGCGCTGCAAAGCCCCTCATCCGGCGCTGCGCGCCACCTTCTCCCCGCCTTCGCGGGGAGAAGGGATTCAGCGCCAGGCCCAGACCGGCTGGTCGAAGTGCTCGACGCGCGTGGCGCGGCCTTCCAGCGCCACTTCGCGGAACTGGTAGAGCAGGGCCGCCGTCGGAGCGTTGATATGGCCGTTCACCATCGGCGTGGGCAGGCGGATCACCGGCCGGTCGCTCTCGGGGATGCTGAAGATCTCGGGCGACTCCGGGCGCTGCAGCTCGCTCAGCGGGATGCGGTACAGGTGCGCCACCTCGGCCGGGTTGGGTGACACGGCGGCATCGCGCGGCGACCACACGACCACGGGCGCGATCAGGTAGCCGGAGCGGGTCGGGTAATCGTCGAGCGTGCCCAGCACGTGGCTTTCGTCGAGCGACAGCCCGACTTCTTCCTCCAGCTCGCGCAGCGCCGCCTGCTGCGGGGTCTCGCCGTCATCGAGGCGGCCGCCGGGCAGGGCGAGCTGGCCGGCATGGGCGCGCAGCTTGGACGCGCGGCGGGTCAGCAGGAACGCGGCGTCGCCAGGCTTGCCGAAGGCGTCGTCGTCGTCGCGCGTCACCACGGTGATCGCCACGGCGGCGCGTTTCAGCCCGTGCCCTTCGGTTCGGCAGCAGATGTCGAACGCGGCCAGCCGGCCGCGGATGATGTCTTTCAGATCGTCGTCAAAGCGCATTTGTCGGCAGGATGGCGAGCGGGGCAGCGCCTGTCGATAGCGCGCCCCGCAACCCTCGTCTGTCAGGTGCGCGCTTCGGATGGCCTCACGTAGCCTTCATGGCGAGCCTGTCGAACCATGACGGCGTCGCACGGACCGCGGTGCGCCCGCTTCATGGTTCGACAAGCTCACCATGAAGCGGTCTCGCCGCCTAGAACGCCAGCGCCTTGGCCTGCGTGACGCCGTCGAGCTTGCCGATACGATCGACCAGCGCCGTGTCCAGCTTCTGATCGACGGCAACCAGGGCGATCGCCTCGCCGCCGGGCTTGTCGCGGCCGAGATGGAAGGTCGCGATGTTCACGCCGGCATCGCCCAGCAGCGCACCCAGCCGGCCGATGAAGCCGGGCTTGTCGTCGTTGGTGATGTAGAGCATGCGGGCGGCGAACTCGGCCTCGATCTCGATGCCCTTGACGCTGACCAGCCGCGGGTGCTTGCCGCCGAACAAGGTGCCCGACACCGAGCGCGTGCGCCGTTCGGTCGTCACCGTTATGGTGATCTGGGTCTGGTAGTCGCTGTCGCGGTCGTGCTTGACCTCGGCCACGTCGACGCCGCGCTCGCGCGCCACGATCGGCGCGTTCACCATGTTGACGTTCTCCAGCTGCGGGCGCAGCAGGCCGGTGATCGCCGCCTGGGTCAGCGGCTTCACGTTGAGCGCCGCCACGGCACCCTCGTACTCGATGCTGACCGCCTTGATGCCGCTCTCGGTGAGCTGGCCGGCGAACGAGCCGAGATTCTCGGCGAGCTTGAGATAGGGCGCCAGCCGCGGTGCGTCCTCGGCCGAGACGTTGGGCATGTTGAGCGAGTTCACGACAGCGCCCGTCATCAGGTAGTCGCTCATCTGCTCGGCAACCTGCAGCGCCACGTTCTCCTGCGCCTCCAGCGTGCTGGCGCCCAGATGCGGCGTGCACACCAGGTTGGGGGTGCCGAACAGCACGTTCTGCTTGGCCGGCTCCTCGCTGAAAACGTCAAAGGCGGCGCCGGCGATGTGGCCGGAGATCAGCAGGTCGCGCACGGCCAGCTCATCGATCAGGCCGCCGCGGGCGCAATTGACGATGCGCACGCCCTTGCGCGTCTTCATCAGCCGTTCGCGGCTCAGGATGTTCTTGGTCTGGTCGGTGAACGGCGTATGGATCGAGATGAAGTCGGCGCGCGCGATCAGTTCGTCGAGCGTCACCTTGTCGACACCCAGCGCCTGGGCGCGATCCTCCGACAGGAACGGATCATAGGCCGCCACCCGCATCTTCAGCCCGATGGCGCGCTCGGCCACGATGCTGCCGATGTTGCCACAGCCGATCAGACCCAGCGTCTTGAACGACAGCTCGGCGCCCATGAAGCGGTTCTTTTCCCACTTGCCGGCCTGCGTCGAGGCGTCGGCGGCGGGCACCTGGCGTGCCACGGCGAACATCAGCGCGATCGCGTGCTCGGCCGTGGTGATGGCGTTGCCGAAGGGCGTGTTCATCACCACCACGCCGCGCGCCGTGGCAGCCTTGATGTCGACATTGTCGACGCCGATGCCGGCGCGACCGACGACCTTCAGCTTCTCGGCGACGGCCAGCACCTCGGCGGTCACCTTGGTGGCCGAGCGGATGGCCAGGCCATCATAGTCGCCGACGATGGCGCGCAGTTGGTCGGGCTTCAGGCCGACCTTCACGTCGACGTCGACACCGCGTTCCTTGAAGATCTCGACAGCGCGCGGTGACAGCTCGTCGGAAATGAGAACCTTGGGCATGGCATGACTCTCTGAGTCGAAACTTGATCGTGAGGAGGAAACGAAGGCCCGTCAGCGAGGCACGCGGACACGAGGGCAAGCGGCGCGCGAAACGCGTAACCGTCTTCTCCGTGTTCTCTGTGACGCTGTGGTGTCTTCGGTACTACGCAGCCTTGGCGCCGAACTCGCGCTCGATCTCGGCATAGGCCCAGTCGAGCCAGGGCAGGAGCGCCTGCAGGTCGGCGGCCTCGACGGTGGCGCCGCACCAGATGCGCAGGCCCGGCGGGGCGTCGCGGTACGACCCGAGGTCGTAGCCGGCCTTTTCGGTTTCCAGCAGGTCGGCCATCTTCTTGGCGGCCGCTGCCTGCTGCTTGGCGTCGAGCTGGACGAACCACGGCGCCACGATGTTGAGGCACACTGAGGTGTTGGAGCGGATCGAGGGCGTTGCCGCCAGGAAGTCGATCCACGGCCGCTCGGCCACGAACTTCTCGATCACGGCGAGGTTGGCGTTGGCGCGTGCGATCAGCCCCTGCAGACCGCCGACCGTCTCGCCCCACCGCAGGCCGTCGAGCGCATCCTCGACCGCCAGCATCGACGGCGTATTGATGGTCTCGCCCTTGAAGATGCCTTCCGACAGCTTGCCGCCCGACGTCATGCGGAAGATCTTGGGCAGCGGCCATGCCGGCGTGTAGGACGTCAGCCGCGCCACGGCGCGCGGCGACAGCACCAGCATGCCGTGCGCGCCTTCGCCGCCCATCACCTTCTGCCAGCTCCACGTCACGACATCGAGCTTGGTCCACGGCAGGTCCATGGCGAATGCCGCCGAGGTGGCGTCGCAGATCGCGAGGCCCTCGCGGTCGTCGCGGATCCAGTCGGCGTGCGGCACCCGCACGCCCGAGGTGGTGCCGTTCCAGGTGAACACCACGTCGCGGCCCCAGTCGACCAGCTGCAGGTCCGGGAGCTGGCCGTAGGGCGCGTTGAGCGTGCGCGCGTCGGCCAGCTTGAGCTGCTTGATGACGTCGTTGGCCCAGCCTTCGCCGAAGCTTTCCCAGGTCAGCACATCGACGCCGCGTGCGCCCAGCACCGACCACAGGGTCATCTCGACCGCGCCGGTATCCGATGCCGGCACGATGCCAATGCGGTAGTCGGCCGGAATGCCCAGAATGGACCGGGTCCGGTCAATGACCTCCGCCAGCTTCTTCTTGCCGAGCTTGGAGCGATGGGAGCGGCCCGTTGCCGCGTCTTGGAGCGCCTCGGGCGACCATCCCGGTCGCTTGGCGCAGGGGCCCGAAGAAAAATCAGGACAATTCGGGCGAGCGTTCGGCTTCATGCAGCCTCTCCCTTCCAGAAGAGAAGCGCCCCGGTGGGGGGGCGTGGCCCGCTCGCTGGTTAAGGCCCGGCTCCGTTGCCGTCAAGTCAAATGGCGTTACCAATTGTCACGCTTGTCGCAGGTTCCCGTGTCATCCCTCGCTGCGCTCGGGATGACACGGGGCTACGGCTTGACGAATTGTTTTTACGTCCCCGCTTTCCGCAACGCCTCGACGATCGCCTCGAGATCGCGGCCATTGCGGTACGACTTCGCGAAGCGCGCCCGTGGCGTCTCCGGCCCGAAGCCGGGATCGAGCGCCACAAGCTTTGCCAGCGCAGCGCGCGCGGCATCGCGCTTGTCGAGACGCGCCGCCGCCGCGGCGGCCATCTCCAGGCAGTCGCGTTCGGCCGGTGCCCTTGCCAGGCACGCGTCTGCGCTTTTCGCCGCATCGGCATCGCGTCCGAGCAGAAAGAGGGCACGCGCCGTGACGGCCAGCGCCGCCGGCGTGGGGACCGGATCGAGTGTGCGTGCACGCGCCAGCACGTCGAGAGCTGCCGACGAGTCGCCGACCAGCACCAGGGTGCGCGCCGCGCGATCGAGCACCGCGGCGTCGGCGTCCTTGGCTGCGATGGCGCGCTGGGCGGTCTCCTTGGCTTCATCGTGGCGGCCCAGGTGCGCCAACACGAGGCTGCGCATGGCCAGCCCCATCGGGGCGTCGGCCGCCAGCGACAGGGCCTTATCGATGCTGCGCAACGCCGCGTCGAGGCCCTCCACGGTGCCGTCGGTGTCCTCCCAGCGCCGCTCGTAGGCGGCGCGATAGGTGTCGGCCAGCGCCATCTGCAGCGGCACGTAGTTCGGCTCCCGGGCCACCGCGCGCAGGAGCAGGGCACGGGCTTCCAACAGTGCCGGGCGCTCACCCTTGGCCGCCAGCAGCCGGGCTTGCAGGAGAAGATCATAGACGTCGGGCGCCGGGCGCATCACCGCGCGCGCCGGTGCTGATGGCGCTGCGGCGACGGTCGGCGGTGGCGACGTCGGTGCCGGAATGGGCGACGATGGCCGCACCGCCTTGGGCGCGGG
>DATEIF010000532.1:0-25073 GCA_035279205.1 Vineibacter sp. | reverse complement strand
GCCAGGACAACCGCGACAAACAACGGCCAGTCCTTCAGAAACGAGACCAGGATGTCGGCCGTCATGGCGCGCGCCATGAGACAGCCGACGATCGCCTGCGCGCCGAAGTAAGGTAGCCGCGGTACGCGGATGGTGGCGCTGTTGGCGCCAAAGACCACGCCGGCGATCATGGGCCCCATCAGCAGCGCCGCCGGCAATCCGGCAAGTTCCAGGATGGCGGCCAGGGCAGCCGAACCGACCAGCAGGCCGCCCCACTGCGTCATCGCCGGCAGTCGGGCCAGCCATCCCGGTCCGTCCGAACGCATGCGCATCAGCGCTTCAAGGCTCCTTCCCGCGGACTACCGCCCCAGTTCCTTGCGCACGATCGCGGCACCCTGGGCAAGAGCACGGAGCTTGGCATAGGCCGTGTCGCGGGCCATGGGGGCCATGCCGCAGTTGGTGCAGGGTTGAATGCGCTCGGCATCGACGTATTTCATGGCGGCGCGGATCGTCGATGCGACCTGCTCCGGTGTCTCGACAGAGTCGGTGGCCACGTCGATGGCACCGACCAGGATCGTCTTGGTCTTGAGCAGCGCGATCAACTCCAGCGGCACTTTGGAGTTGGCACACTCCAGCGAGACCTGATCGATGCGGCTGCGGTCCAGATGTGGAAACGTGCGCTCGTACTGGCGCCACTGGTCTCCCAGCGTCGCCTTCCATTTGATATTGGCGTCGATGCCGTAGCCGTAGCAGATGTGAACAGCCGTGCGACAGGCGAGGCCTTCGGACGCGCGGTGAAGCGCTTCGATGCCCCACGCCGACACCTCATCCATGTAGACGTTGAAAGCCGGCTCGTCGAACTGCACGACATCGACACCGATCTGCTGCAGCTCTTTTGCCTCTTCGTTGAGCAGGGCGGCGAAGGCGAACGCCATCTCGACCTTGTCGCGATAGTGTTCGTTGGCCAGCGTATCGACGATGGTCATCGGCCCGGGCAGCGTGAATTTCAGCCGGCGGGTCGCCGCGGCGCGCGCAGCGCGCGCCTCGTCCGCGTGCACGGAGCGACGCCGTTTCAGCGGCCCGGTGACCGTAGGGCAATCGGCCTCGTAGCGGTTGTTGCGGATGCCGATGCGCTTCTTGCGGGCGAAGTCGACGCCTTCGATGTCGGCCAGGAAGCCGTGCACGAAATGCTGCCGCGCCTGCTCGCCATCGCTGACGATATCGAGGCCGCAGCGTTCCTGCTCGACGACCGCCAGTCTGGTGGCGTCGAGCTTGGCCTCCGGCAAGGCAGCGTCGTTGACCGTCCACGGTGCCCACAATACACCGGGCTGCGCCAGCCAGGCGGGCTTGGGCAGGCTGCCGGCCAATGTTGTCTCGAGCATTTTCGCCTCCCGTTGTTGGCAGCAAGACTATCACAGCCGGCCTCGGCTTGACGCGTTCCGCGCAACGGGAACCGGCTCTGCGACGACACGTTCATTCAGCACGATACGAACGAAAGGACTTCGCCAATGGGCCGTGCTGCGATCCTGTGGCTTCTCGGCGTGCCGATTCCCGTCCTGCTTCTGATGTGGGCGCTGGGATGGTTGAGCTAGGGCATGAACACTGATGCCGATGACCCCGCCGCGACGCGCGCAAAGCGACCAGGCGACATGCCAAAACGCCGCTTCAGATTACGCGTGAGGTGACTCTGATCGACAAAACCTGCAGCGATGGCCACCTCGGCCGCCGGCATGCCGGCGACGAGGTTGCGCTGCGCTTGCGCCAGCCGGCGCGCCAGCAGATAGGCATAGGGCGATACGCCGTAGGCGCGGCGAAAGGCGCGACAAAGTGCGAAACGGCTGATGCCGGCGATCGCGGCGAGCTCATCGAGCGACCAGTGTCGCTGCGGCGCGTCAGCCAGCGCATCGCGCACGCGCGCCAACCTGTCCGGCGCCGACGGCATGGCCCTCCCGTCCGCAAGACCGCGCGAGAGCGTCTGCCATAGACGCACCAGTGCCTCGTCTTGCCGCAATCCCGCTTCCTCGCCCAACGCATCCCACAGTTCCGAGAATGACCGGCGCAATATCGTGTCGCGCAACAGCGGCTCGGGTGCGAACGGCAGATGCGATCCCTGCTCGGCCTCGCGCAGAAGCTCCACGCCATGGCCAGGATCCAGATAGATCATGCGATAGGTAAAGCCATCCTCTGCACCGCACTCACCGTCATGCGGCTCGCCCGGATGCAGGATCATCATGCCGCCAGCGGTGCTGTCGTGTTGCCGACCTCGATAGCGGAAGCGCTGCACACCGCTATCGGTCGTGCCGATCGCGAAGGTGTCGTGCGCATGGCGATCGAACGCATGGGCGCGGAAATAGGCGCGCAGCGTCTCCACACCGCGGCGTGGCTGGCGGTAGCGGGCCCAGTCCCGATTGAGTGCGCGCGTGCTCATCACTGCCTTCCCCAGGTGCAAGATCGTACAAGAGAGTGCCGGCCGCCGCAGCTAGAGCTTCCGCGCACCTTGCGGGAAGCAGCGGAACAGACCATGCAGTTCGACACCAAGATGGCCATCGCCGTACATCAAGACCTGGCGGTCTGGCAGAAACTCAACGTGGCGGCGTTCCTGACCAGCGCCATCACCGGTGCCACGCGGGACCTCGTGGGCGAGACGTATCGCGATGCGACAGGGAACCTCTACCTCCCGATGTCGCGGCAGCCGATCCTGATCTTCGCCGGAACAAGCGACGCACTGAAGGCGGCCCACCGCCGAGCACTCGAGCGCAACGAGCGTATCGCGATCTATACACGTGAGCTTTTCGCAACAGGTTACGACGAGGCCAACCGGGCAGCCGTGGCCGCGGTCTCTGTCGATGCCCTGGATCTGGTCGGCTTTGCCCTGCGTGCTGAACGCAAAATCGTCGACAAGATCTTGAAAGGACTGATGTTGCATCCATAGAGGCAGGCTCACGGGAAGGTCACAGGCCCTCACAAGGTCGCGACCCGCCGTCGCATAGCGTGGAAACACCGGGTCGGGACGAACACGTAAAAGGGCACAGCCACCGCATCCTGCCGACCGACCGGTGCGTTAAGTGTCAGCCTGTTGCGGGCTGGCATCCGGTCTCTGTCCGTCAGGCGCCGTTTCACGGGATCGCGGCTGACGGAGAGCGTCCATGCCCAGCAGTTTCAAAAGCCGCAGCCTCCTCACCGCGATGGCCGTGGCAGCGCTTGCCGGCACCGTCAGCCTGTTCGATCCGGCAAACAGCGTCGCACCTGTCGCACGCGCTGCCGGCTGGCTCGACACCCCCGCGATCGCGACGGCACCAGCGCCGATCGCCGGCCCGGATTTCTCGGGCATCGTCGAGCGGTATGGACCGGCCGTGGTCAATGTCGCTGTCGAAGGCAATGTGCGCTCGCCCGCCGATGAGGACGCGCCCTCGCAGGATCAAGGCCTCACGCCTGGTGCGCCGCGAGGACCCCGGTCGCCGGCACGGCCCGGCGATCAGCCTGTGTTCGGACTGGGTTCCGGCTTCATCGTCAGCCCGGATGGCATGATCCTGACCAGCGCCCACGTGGTCGCGGGTGCAACCGACATCACCGTACGGCTTTCCGATCAGCGCGAATTCACCGCCAAGGTCGTTGGCCTTGACCGCCCGACCGACGTCGCCGTTTTGAAGATCGACGCCCAGGATCTGCCGACCGTCGTGATCGGCAACGCCAGTCGCCTGCGCGTCGGCACCTGGGTGCTGGCTATCGGCTCGCCCTACGGTTTCGACAGCACGGCGACAGCGGGCATCGTGTCGGCCACCACGCGCGCATTGCCGCATCAGGCCTATGTGCCCTTCATCCAGACTGACGTGCCGGTCAATCCTGGCAATTCCGGCGGACCCTTGTTCAACGCCAGCGGCGAGGTGATCGGCATCAACGCGCAGATCTATACCGACACCGGCGGGTTCCAGGGCCTGTCGTTCGCCATCCCGATCGACGTTGCGATCAAGGTCGCCAAACGCCTGGCCGATGGCGGCACGATCACGCGCGGCTGGCTGGGCGCCGGCGTCCAAGAGCTCACGCAACCGCTGGCCGATGCGTTCGGTTTGTCCAAGCCACGCGGCGCGCTGATCAGCACGGTCGACAAGGACGGACCTGCCGCCGCAGCCGGATTGCAGACAGGCGACGTGGTTCTGGCCGTCGACGGCGTAGCGATCAACCGCTCCTTCGACCTGCCGCCGAAAGTTGCCGACATGGCACCGGGAACCCGCACCACGTTCGATATCTGGCGGCGCGGCGCAAACAAGCAGCTCGCCGTCGTGGTCGGTGAACTGAAGGTGGAGGCGCCCGCGGCACCGGCCAAACCCGCCGACGGTCAGGGCCGTCTGGGCCTCTCCGTGCGGCCGCTCCTGCCGCAGGAAGCGCAGGCGATCGACGAAAGCGGCGGCCTGCTGGTCCAGGCGGTTTCCGGACCAGCCGCACGCGCGGGCATCCAGGCGGGCGATGTCGTCCTCGCCGTCAACGGCGAACCGGTAACGACCGTTGCGGCCCTGCGAGCGCTGGCGGAAAAGAGCGCCAACCATGCCGCACTGCTGATCCGTCGCGACGGCGCCAAGCTCTACCTGCCGTTAACGTTGGGCTAGCACCTGGAAGCGCTGATCGCCAACACTCCTGTCATCCCTCGCTTCGCTCGAAGCGTGTGGTCTTTTACCTTCCCCCGCTTGCGGGGGAGGCAAAGAATCACAAACGCTCGGGATGACAGGCGCGCATTCACGCGTTTCCACCGCCTGCGATTATCGGCTACGTATGCGCTGTCGCCGCGCCGATGGGTGGTGCGACTCGAACGAGGTCGGCAATGCGACTGCTTGTCGTCGAGGACGACCGCATGATCGGCGAAAGCGTGCGTACGGCCTTGCGTCAGGAAGGCTACGCCGTTGACTGGGTGCGCGATGGCGCCGACGCCGATGCGGCGCTGCAGGCCGAGCGCTACGACCTGGTCCTCCTCGATCTCGGCCTGCCCGGCAAGGGCGGCCTCGATCTGCTCAGAGCGGCACGCGGGCGCGGCGATGCGATGCCCGTGCTGGTGATGACGGCACGCGATGCCGTCGGCGATCGTGTGACCGGCCTTGACGCCGGCGCCGACGACTATCTCGTCAAGCCTTTCGATCTCGACGAGCTGTTGGCGCGGGTGCGGGCGCTGCTGCGCCGTCCGTCGGGTCAGCGTGACGCGGTCCTGCGTCACGGCGCGCTGGTGCTCGATCCGGCGCGACACGAGACGACACTGGCAGGTACGCCCATCAAACTGACGACCCGCGAGTTCGCGTTGCTGCGTACGCTGCTGCAACGCCCGGGCGTCCCATCGTCACGCCATCGTCTGGAAGAAGCGATCTACGGTTGGGGTGAAGAGGTCGAGAGCAACGCGATCGAGGTCCACATCCATGCCTTGCGCCGCAAGCTCGGCACCGACTGGATCCAGACGGTTCGCGGCGTGGGTTACATGATACCGCGCCGGCCATGAGGTCGATCCGCCGTCATCTCCTTTTCGTTCTGATGGCAGCGGCTGCGGCCATTGTCGTGTTGAGCGCCGTGGTCACCTACCGCATCGCACGCCAGGAGGTCGATGGGATCTTCGACTACCAGCTGCGCCAGGTGGCGCTATCCGTCGGCGAGCGGACCTCGGATATACCGTTCCTGCCCGGCATCGATACACCCGATCCTGCGCTCGATTTCGTCGTCCAGATCTGGAGCCGCGAGGGCGTCACACTCTATTTTTCACACCCGCATCGCGTGCTGCCGAATTGGGCCCGCATGGGATACGCCAACGTGGCGACGTCGGAGGGAACCTGGCGCGTGTTCGCCCTCCAGTTGCAGGGGCGGACAGTTCAGGTGGCGCAGCCCATGAGCGTGCGCCAGCACCAGGCATTGTCGGCGGCATTGCGCATCCTCATTCCATCCCTGCTGTTGCTACCGGCGCTCGCCATCGGCATCTGGATGGCGGTGGGGCGCGGCCTGCGGCCACTCGAAGCGCTCGCCGCCGAGTTGAGCCGCCGGCAGCCGGCCACGCTGGGCCAGCTGACATTGCCGGCAGTGCCGGCGGAAATTGCGCCGGTCGTCGCTGCCCTCAACGATCTGCTCGCGCGCCTGGACAATGCGTCGTCGGCGCAGCGGGCCTTCGTTGCCGATGCGGCGCACGAACTGCGGACCCCGCTGGCCGCGTTGCGCCTGCAGGCGCAATTGGTCGAACGCGCAACCGACGACCCATCGCGTGCGAAGGCGGTCGGTGAGTTCACGCGTGGGCTGGATCGCATGACGCGTGTCGTCGAACAGCTGCTGGTGCTGGCACGCCAGGAACCAGGCGCAACGGCTGCAGCGGTCACAGTCGACCTCGCGACACTGGCGCGCGACACCATCGCGGGCCACATCGATGTCGCCGTGGCGAAGACGATCGACCTCGGCGCGCGGTCACTCGATGAAACGGCGCGTGTCATCGGCGATCCGGCAGCATTGACTGCGTTGCTCGACAATCTTCTGGACAACGCCACGCGATACACGCCGGCGGGCGGGACGATCGATGTCGTCGCCGGCATCATCGACGGTCGCCCTTTTCTGGAGGTCTCGGATTCCGGTCCTGGCATTCCGCCGGAAGATCGGCCGCACGTTTTTGATCGCTTCTATCGGGGGCGTGGTACCGACGAGCCGGGCAGCGGTCTTGGCCTGGCGATCGTCAAGGCGATCGCGGATCGCCATCACGCCGACGTGACACTGAGCGATTCACGGCTGGGCGGTCTCGTCGTGCGGGTCACCTTCCGCAGCGCTGCGCCAAAAGACGGCGCACGTCCGGGCGGCCGCTAAGCAAACCTTAAGGTTCGTCCCCTACATCGGCTTCGTTGAACCTGTCCGGTGCCCCCTCGTGCCCGACGCTACGGAGTCCGAAATGCCCAGGAAGATTTTGCGCCGCAGTCTCTCGGCCGTCGCCCTTGCCTCTGTGCTGGGCGGCCTTGTCGTTGGGCTGGTGCCCCAGACGCTCACCTCGTCAGCGGCGCTCGCCGCGGGCTGGGACGAGCAGCCGGCCCGGGCAGCGGCCCCGATGGCCGGTCCCGATTTCTCCTCGATTGTCGAAAAGTTCGGCCCCGCTGTCGTCAACGTCCAGGTCGAGGGCACGGCGCGTGCGACAGCCGACGATGACAGTCCCTTTCCCGGCATGCCGCGGGATTTTGGTCGCCGCTTCGGTCGTCCCGATCGCCCCGTCCGGGGACTCGGGTCGGGCTTCATCGTTGAGGCCGACGGGCTGATCCTCACCAACGCCCACGTCGTGCAGAATGCCAAGACGGTCATCGTCAAGCTGTCGGATCAGCGCGAGTTCCCGGCCAAGGTCGTCGGCCTCGATCGTGCGACCGACGTTGCGGTCCTGAAGATCGCGGCCAAGGGATTGCCGACCGTAACCATCGGTGACGCAAGCCGTGTGCGCGTCGGCGAATGGGTGCTGGCCATCGGCTCGCCTTACGGTTTCGAGAACACCGTGACGGCCGGTATCGTGTCGGCGACCGCGCGCGGCCTGCCGAACCAGTCCTATGTCCCCTTCATCCAGACGGACGTGCCGGTAAACCCGGGCAACTCGGGCGGTCCCCTGTTCAATAGCCGCGGCGAGGTGATCGGCATCAACTCGCAGATCTACTCCGACACCGGCGGTTACCAGGGCCTGTCGTTCGCGATCCCCATCGATGTCGCGATGAAGATCGAGAAACAGCTGGTGACCACCGGCGCCGTGCATCGCGGCTGGATCGGCGCCACCGTGCAGGACGTCACGCAGCCGCTTGCCGATGCGTTCGGTCTGCCGAAGCCGGGTGGCGTGCTGGTCAGCAGCGTCGAGAAGGACAGCCCGGCCGCCAAAGCCGGCCTGCAGGCAGGCGACGTGATTTTGAAGTTCGACGGCAGTGACCTGACGCGCTCAGGCGAGCTGCCGCCGCGGGTCGCCGACCTGAAGCCCGGCACCAAGGCGACACTGGACATCTGGCGCCGCGGCGAGGCCACGCAGATTTCGTTGGCGGTCGGTGAGCGGCATGTCGATGCGCAGCCGCAGGCCGACAACGCGGCCCCGGCGCAGGCGCGCCTCGGGCTGGCAGTGCGATCACTCTCACCGGACGAAGCCCGCTCGATCGATGAAAAGGGTGGCCTGCTGGTCGAGTCCGTGTCGGGAGCGGCCGCGCGTGCCGGCGTTCAGCCCGGCGACGTCGTCCTCGCCCTCAACGGCGAGGCCGTGAGCACGGTCGACGGACTGCGCGCGCTCGCGGCGAAGGCGCGCGATCGCGCCGCCCTGCTGATCCGGCGCGACGACGCCAAGATCTTCGTGCCGCTCGACCTCGGCTAGTCGACGCACGTCGGATGGCCGGACGGCCCCACGACCGTGTCGCCCGAGCCGGCCATCGTCTCAAGCAGGAGCACGATCATGAAACCGTTCGTCATCCGCTCGATCTCAGCCGCTTCCGTTGTCAGCCTCGCCTTGCTGGCAGCGCTCGCCCCAGGCGCCCAGGCGCGCACCATGCCCGCGGACCAGGTGCGTGGCGCTGTGCACTTCGTCTCGGGGGGTATTGGCACCGACGAGTCGGCCGCCATGCAGCGGGCCGCCTCGCGCTACGCGCTTGAGCTCATCTTCGCCCAGCGCGACGGCAACCGCGGCGATTATCTCGCCTACGTGCCCGTGACGATCCGCGATTCGACCGGGCGCACGGTGCTGAGCACGCGGACACGTGGCCCCTATCTGCTGGCCAACCTGCCGGACGGCACCTACAGCGTGACCGCGACAGAGCACGGCGTGGCCAAACAGCAGGTCGTTCACCTGGCGCCCGGCGGGCACCAGAGCATGGTCTTCGAGTGGTAGTACGTTCTGCGGCAGCGCGCGGCAGGCCTACTCTGCCGCGCGTGCCCGCTGCGGTGCAGCACCAATCGCCTTCCTGGCGACCATGGCGTCGATCTCGGCCGGCGCATACCCCAGTTCCCCCAGGATGTCGCGGCTATGCTCGCCGATGTGCGGCGCGTGATGCCGTGCAGCATCCTCGCGCGCCGGCGGCAGGCCCGGGATGTTCGCCACCGGCATGGTGGTGAAGCCGTCCTGTTCGATCCAGTCGATGGCGCCAGTTTCCTTGACGTGGGGATGCTCGAGGTAGTCCTGGTAGTTACTGACGCGTTCGCAGAACACTTCGTTGGGCTGCAGCAGCGCGATCCATTCCTCCGTGGTCCGGGTCGGCATGGTCTCGTTGAGCGCCTTGACGATCTTGGGCGCGTTCTTGATCCGGTTCTCGTGCGTCTGCAGCGCCGGATCCTCGGCGACATCGGCACGGCCGATCAGCTCGAACATCTTGCGGAAGTGGTGCGGCCGCATGGCGCTCAGCATGATGTAGCCGTTGCTGGTCTTGTAGCTGCCGGCCGGCATGTAGAGCGGCTGCGGGTTGCCGTTGGTGTGCACCCACTCCATCAGCTTGGCGCCCTGCCACGCCGCCGCGGCGCGCATCAGGCTGGAGTCGATATGGCTGCCCTCACCGAAGCGGAACTGGCGCAGGATCGCCGTCGACAGCGCCTGGAAGGTGTAGAGGCCTGTCGTCACATCGACCGCGATCATGCCCTGCCGCCAGGGTGTGCCGTCGGGCAGACGGTTCATCACCATCATGCCGCTGAAGGCCTGGATCAGACCGTCGACCGTCGGCCGTTTGCTGTAAGGCCCGGTCTGGCCGAAGCCCGACACCGAGCAATACACCACACTGGGATTGACCTTCTTGATGGCCTCGTAGCCGAAGCCCAGTCGGCTGATGACACCCGGCCGGAAGCTTTCGACCACCACCGCGGCCTTGGCCGCGATCTTGTTCACCGCCGCGATGGCGTCGGGCGCCTTGAGGTCGAGCGCCAGCGAGCGCTTGCCGCGGTTGAAGGCGACCGAGTGCGCGCAGTGGTCGCCCTCGATCTTGCCCAGGCCACGGCCCCAGTCCCCTTCCAGCGGTTCGATCTTGATGACATCGGCACCGTGCAGGGCCAGCAGCATGGTGGCGTGCGGACCGGCAACGCCCTGGCTGAAGTCGAGAACCGTGAGGCCGGAGAAGGCCAGGCGATCCGTCATTGTTGGGATCCATCAAGCGGTGGCGTGGGCACTGTGTTCGCTAAACGATTGTTCACCGGGCGTCCACAACCGGTACCGACAGGGAGCCATGCGGCCGCATCCCATCACGCACAAGCTCTGGACGCCAATAACAGGATTACCGGCTGTATCTATGGCTAACAGGCTGTGCAGGGGGTCAGTCGGCTACTCGCCTCGGACGTGGATTCCACCGGACGGGGGGCGGCATTCCGGTCAGCGGCGCACGACAGGGCAACCGGACTGCGCGGCCCCTCGCCGCGCTCCTCGTTGCGACGGCGAAGCCATGAGCGCGCCAGGAGGCACGCGGTCCGGCCGCCATGCGCGCTCCCTGCTCTAGAGATGGTCTGCTTTCTCCCCATGCCGTCCCTTCTCCAAGGTCAGGGCTTGGCGGAAGCAACCGCCGCCGGTGTCGTCCTGAGCGCAGCGAAGGACCTTGCAGTGGATCGCACAAAGAAAGCCGGCACGAGTGGCCATCTGCGTCGATCGCACCCCTCACCCTGAGGAGCGCGCTGATGGGCGCGCGTTTCGAAGGGTGGAGCCGCGTCGCGTCTGCAGCCATCCTTCGAGACGGCCGCGCTGGCGCGCAGCCTCTAGGCTGACACCCAATTCTGTCTTCCTTATATCCTTACCTACGGATTTCCTGTTTTCTGAAAAACCTACCTTAGGACTCTTTCAGCGCCTGAAGTACCGCGCCGCCCATCGCTGTCGTCGACAGACTGGAGGCACCCCGGGCAGCAAGGTCGGCGGTTCGGCCACCACTCGCCAGCACCGTGTCGACGGCGCGCTCCAGCCGCTCGGCTTCTAACGGCAGCTCCAGGGTCTCGCGCAGACACATGGCGAAGCTCAGGATGGCAGCCAGCGGGTTGGCAATGCCCTTGCCGGCGATATCGGGGGCGCTGCCATGGATCGGCTCGTAAAGCGCGCGCCGCCGCTGGCGGACGCCGCGGTCCGACAGCGACGCCGAGGGCAGCATGCCCAGTGAACCAGTGATCATGGCGCCGCAGTCCGAAAGGAGGTCACCAAACAGGTTGTCGGTCACGATGACATCGAACTGGCGCGGCCAGCGGATCAGCTGCATGGCGCAATTGTCGGCCAGCATGTGGTGCAGCTCGATGTCGGCATACTCGGCGTCATGGACCCGCTGCACGATGCGCCGCCACATGGCGCCGGCTTCCATGACGTTGCCCTTGTCGACGGAATGCACCCGCCCCGGCTTGCCCTCGGCCCGCCGGCGCCGCGCCAGGTCGAAGGCGAACCGCGCCACCCGCTCGACCTCGTCGCTGGTGTAGACATGGGTGTTCACGCCCCGTTCGCGTCCATCGGGCAGCGTCTCGACACCCCGCGGCTCGCCGAAATAGACGCCGCCAGTCAGCTCGCGCACGAACACCAGATCGACCCCCTCGACCACGTCCCGCTTCAGGGTCGAGGCATCGAGCAACCCGGGGATGGCTCGGATTGGGCGCAGGTTGGCAAAGGTGTCGAGGCTCTTGCGCAGCCGCAGCAAACTGCCCTTGCGGCGCTCCTCGGGCGGGATTTTCCCGGCCTGGTCCAGCGAATCCATGGCCCCGAACAGGATCGCATCGGCGGCCTCGATCTCGGCCCAGGTTTCATCCGGCATCAGCGACCCGTGCGCCTGCCATGACGCCAGTCCGAAGGGGCGCTGGCGCAGGTCGATCGGCAGGTTCCGACTGTCGCGGAACCACTCGGCGACACGCCGCACCTCAGCCATCACCTCCTGCCCGATGCCATCGCCAGGCAGGATCAGCAGACGATAAGTGTTGGCCGGGCTGGTCATGGCATGCCTCTTGTGATGCTGAAGATGATCGCCGGTGGTCAGACGGGTATGGTCTTGCCCTTGAAGCCACAAATGTCAGCGACGACGCAGGTCGGGCAGCTGGGCGATCGCGCCCGGCAGACATAGCGGCCGTGCAGGATCAGCCAGTGATGGGCGTGACGCAGGTATTGCTTCGGCGTGCGCTTGAGCAGCTTGAGCTCGACCTCGAGCGGCGTCTTGCCCGGCGCCAGGCCGGTGCGGTTGCCGACGCGAAAGACGTGCGTGTCGACGGCGATGGTGGGCTCACCGAAGGCGATGTTGAGCACCACGTTGGCGGTCTTGCGGCCGACACCCGGCAGCGCCTCCAGCGCCTCGCGGTCATGCGGCACCTGGCCCCCATATTGTTCGACCAGGATCTTCGACAGGCCGATGACGTTCTTGGCCTTGCCGCGATAAAGGCCGATCGTCTTGATGTATTTGGTCAGCCCGGCCTCGCCCAGGGCCAGCATCTGCTGCGGCGTCGTCACCTTCGCAAACAGCGGCCGTGTCGCCTTGTTGACGCCAGCGTCGGTCGCTTGCGCCGACAGCACGACCGATACGAGGAGCTGGTAGACGTTTTCATGCTCGAGCTCACCCTTGGGCGCGGGATCGCGTTCCTGCAGGCGCCGGTAGAACGCCTCGATCTGAGCCGGCTTCAGTAGCGCCATTCGCCCCCTCCTCGCGTCCATCCGACGCAGCGTCCCGCCCGTGGCCCGACGGCGCATTGGCCGCTAAGGTGTAGCGATGAGCGACACGGTCGCACAAGTCGTCCATTTCAACGCCACGCTGGTGCCGCATCGCAGCCTGTCGCGGCGCGGCTTCCGATTCCTGATCGCGGTGCTGGTGGCGGCCAACCTGCTGATCGGCTTGCCGATCTATCTCCTCGGCGCGTGGCCGGTCATCGGGTTCATGGGTCTCGACGTGGCCCTGGTGATCGTGCTGTTCCGGCTCAACTACAGAAGCGGCCGGCTGACCGAGACCCTGACCCTGACCGACAGCGAACTGGTCGTCACACGCATGGACCCCGAAGGGTTGATCGAGGAAACCCGATTGGATGCCTACTGGCTGCGCGTGGACATGGACGATCCGCCCGAGCATGAGAGCCGGCTGACCCTGATCTCACGCGGCAACCGGCTGGTGGTCGGTCGCTTCCTGACCCCGGACGAGCGGCTGGAAGTCGCCCAGGCGCTGCGCGCTGCCATCTCCCGGGTCAAAGCGCCGACGTACGACCACCGCTGGAACTGAGGCTTTGCTGGCAGGCTAGCCTGTCAGCCCCAAGACGTCCTTCATCGTGTAGAGCCCGGGCTTCCGCGCCGCCACCCACTGCGCCGCCTTGAGTGCGCCATTGGCATAGATCTCGCGGCTGAATGCGCGGTGCGTCAACTCCAGGCGCTCGCCGATGCCGGCGTACATCACGGTGTGAAAGCCCACCTCGTCGCCGCCGCGCAGGGTGGCGAAGCCGATCTCGCCCGACGGCCGCGCACCGGTATGGCCATCGCGAGTCTTGCGCCACACCGTCTCGAGCTTGATCTGGCGGCCCGCTGCGGCGGCATGCCCGAGCGCCAGCGCCGTGCCCGACGGTGCATCGATCTTCTGGCGGTGATGCATCTCCAGTACGTCAATGTCGTAGTCCGGATCGAGCAGAGCAGCGGTGCGCTCGACCAGCGCCATCAGGACATTGACGCCCAGCGACATGTTCGCCGCCCACACGATCGGCACGCGCTGTGCGGCCGCCTCGATGCGCTTGGCCTGCTCGGGCACCAGGCCCGTGGTGCCAATCACCATCGCCACGCCCTTGGTGGCCGCGATCTCCGCGTGCGCCACCGTCGCAGCGGGCACGGTGAAGTCGATCACCACCTGCGCCGCGGCAATCCCGGCGGCTGCGTCATCGGTGATCTTCACACCCAGCGCCTCAAGCCCGGCGCTTTCGCCGGCATCGCGGCCCAGCGCCTTGCCGCCCGGTGCTTCAACCGCCGCCGCGAGCTTGGCGCCCGGCGTCTTGGCGACCTGCCGAATCAGCATCTGACCCATACGCCCGCCGGCGCCCGTGATGGTGATGTTCATGTACCCTCCACACCGTGGTCGCGTTGTAGCGCGCCAGAAGCGTCAAGGCGAGGTTGTGTCTGCTTGTCCATCGCTTGCCGAATCGGCCTGACCACACTAAGGCTCGATCGCCATGGTAAGCAGCCGCCCCTCCACCGACGCCACCCGCGATCGCATTCTAGACGCTGCGCTTGCCTGCCTGCGCCGATATGGCGGCGCCAAGACGAAAATCGAGGACATCGCAGCGGAAGCCGGCTTGGCGCGGACCGGCGTCTACCGATACTTCTCCAGCAAGCGTGAAATCGTCACCGCGCTCGCCAACCGCTGGATGACCGAGGACAACAACGGGCTGTCATCGATCGCGTCCGATCGCAGCCTCGCCGCTGGTGCCCGGATCGAGCGCATGGCCAAGACCACCGCTCGCGTGGTGCGCACCCGATACCTGGCCGAAGCCTGCCTCATGGAGGTGATCGACCAGGTCAACCGCAACCTCGTCGCGCAGATCCAGCAGCACCGTACTGAAACCCGCACGCTCTACCGGCAGGTCATCGATGACGGCGTGTCATCCGGCGAGTTTGCCGTCGCTGATGCAGCGCATGCCGCGGCGACGCTGGTGGATGCGCTCGAGGTCTTCGCCAATCCTGCGTCGGCACAACTCATCCCCGCAACGCAGCTCGAGAAGCGCGCTGTGGCCGTCGCGCGCCTAGCCGCACAGGGCTTCAAGAAATAAGACATTTGACATTTTTTGTCTTATGTCTTGTAAGTGAGCTTTCCCGGAGGAAGGCTCCATGAGACGACGGCTGCGTCACATCCGTATCCGCACGACGGCCTGGGTCATCTTGCGGCTGGCTGCATACATGGCCTGCCGCCCAGCCTGGCAGGATCGCACTCTGGCTTTCATGCGGCGATTGGCTGATATCGCCGCGACGCGGGGCCGGATCGGCGCGGCGATCGACCTCGCGGACCTGGGGCGGCAGTGGCAGAAGGCCTTCGGCGGCAAAGCCAAGCATCCCGTGACATCGGTCACGGCGGACACGGTCTACGCCGAGATTCACACCAACTGCCCGCTGCGCGGGACCGGCGACACGCACGCGTGCTGGCGCATGATGGAATTCGACCGGGCGGTCCTGGCCAAAGCGGGCGGCGAATTCGTGGTGCTACGATCGCAGGCGGAACCCGGCGTGACGGTCTGTCAGGTCGCCATGCGTGCGGCGCGGGCATCGCTGGAGGATCTCGTGCCGGCCCATGTGCGTGCCCCTGCCAGCGGTCGCGCGGCTCAGCCCTCGATGCATGAGCAGCCGACGACGTGATCGTCGACCATGCCGGTTGCCTGCATGAAGGCATAACAGATGGTCGGGCCGACAAAGCGGAACCCGAGCTTGATCAGCGCTTTGGACATCGCCTCGCTTTCGCGCGTCTGCGCCGGCACCTGCTTGAGCGTCCGCGGGCGGTTGATCTTCGGCTCGCCACCGACAAACGACCACAGGAACGCCACCGGGTCCTCGCGCTCGGCGAGCGCCAGCCAGGCGCGCGCATTGGTGACGCTGGCGTCGACCTTGCTGCGATTGCGCACGATGCCGGGATCGGCCAGCAGCCGTTCCAGTTTCTTCGGCGTGTAGCGTGCGATCTTGGCGGGCTCGAACCCGTCATAGACCTTGCGGTAGTGCGCCCGCTTGCGCAGCACCGTGAGCCACGACAGGCCGGCCTGGCAGCCTTCGAGGATCAAGAGCTCGAACAACGCCTGTGGCGCGCGATGTGGTCGTCCCCATTCGTCGTCGTGGTAGGGGATGTAGAGCGGATCGTCGCTGACCCAGCCGCAGCGCGGCTTGCCGTCCGAGAGTGTGACAATGTTGTGTTTCCAGACCATGCGACGTTCCCTGCGGGCGGTTGCCCACCGCAGCATGCCCCAGAAACGCCAACGCCGGCCAGCGGCCGGCGTTCAAGCAATGGATGTGGGCCGACCTTAGTCGCCGCCGAACATCTCTTTGACCTTGTTGAAGAAGCCTTCCGATTCGGGCGACGTGCCGTTGCCCTTGCCGGCAGCCTCGAACTCCTTGAGCAGTTCCTTCTGGCGCGCGGTCAGGTTCACCGGCGTCTCGACCAGGGTCTCGATGTAGAGATCGCCCTTCTGGGTCGTGCGCAGCACCGGCATGCCCTTGCCGCGCAAGCGGAACTGATGGCCGGCCTGCGTTCCCGCCGGGATCGACACCCGCGCCATCTTGCCATCGAGCGTCGGCACCTCGATCGAGCCGCCCAATGCCGCCTGCACCATGCTGATGGGCACTCGGCACAGGAGGTCGGCGCCGTCGCGCTCATAGAGCCGGTGCTTGCGCACCGAGAGGAACACGTAGAGATCGCCGGTGGGGCCACCCCGCGCGCCGGCCTCGCCCTCGCCCGCCAGACGGATGCGCGTACCATCCTCGACGCCGGCCGGGATCTTGACGTTGAGCGTCTTGTCCTTACGCACGCGGCCAGCACCGTGACACACGCGGCACGGCTTCTCGATCTTCTGGCCGGCACCATGGCAGGTCGGGCAGGTGCGCTCGATGGTGAAGAAACCCTGCTGCATGCGCACGCGACCGCGGCCCTGGCAGGTCGGGCAGTTGACCGGGCGGGAGCCCGGTTCGGCACCGCTGCCGTGGCAGGTGTCGCAGCTCACCGAGCTCGGCACGCGCACACTGGCGTCGCTGCCGGCAAAGGCTTCCTCGAGCGAGATCTCCAGGTTGTAGCGCAGGTCGTTGCCGCGCGCCGGACCCGTGCTGCGGCCACGGCCACCCGTGTCGCCGCCGAACATCTGCTCGAAGATGTCGCTGAAGTCGAAACCACCGCCGCCGAACGGCCCGCCACCCGGTCCATTCGGGCCGGCGCCACCCTCGAAGGCGGCCGCGCCGTAGCGGTCATACGCCGCGCGCTTCTGCTCGTCCTTCAGGATGTCGTAGGCGTGGTTGATTTCCTTGAACTTCTTCTCGGCCGCCTTGTCGCCCGGGTTGCGGTCCGGGTGGTATTGCATCGCGAGCTTGCGGTACGCCTTCTTGATTTCGTCCGCACCCGCGCTGCGACCAACGCCAAGCAGTTCGTAGAAGTCCTGCGCCATCCGGCCTGTTCCTCAGGCAACGGTCCAGCGGGAACCGTCGCATCTCCCCCCGGAGAATGTTCCGGCCCACCGTCCTCAGGACAGGCAGGCCGGAAGCTTTCATACCGTTATTGCCGCGGCTCAGCCAGTGCCGCTCTTCTTCTTGTTCTTGTCGGTAACGTCCTCGAAATCGGCGTCCACGACCTTGTCGTCCTTGTTGGCCGGTTCAGCCCCCGCGGGGCCAGCACTCGGACCAGCCGCCGACGCGTCCGGCTGTTGAGCCTTGTACATGGCCTCGCCGAGCTTCATGGCCGCCTGGGCGAGCGCATTGGTCTTGGACTTGATCTCCTCGGTGTCCTCGCCCGTCATCACCGACTTCAGGGCTTCCATCGCACTCTCGATGGCGGCCTTGTCGGCGGCAGGCACCTTATCGCCATGCTCCTGCACGTTCTTCTGCGTCGAGTGCACCAGGCTCTCGGCCTGGTTGCGGGCGTCGATCAGCTCGCGCTTGCGCTTGTCCTCGGCCGCGTTGGCTTCCGCTTCCTTGATCATGCGCTGGATGTCGGCATCACTGAGACCACCGGAGGCCTGGATGCGGATCTGCTGCTCCTTGCCGGTGGCCTTGTCCTTGGCCGACACCTGCACGATGCCGTTGGCATCAATGTCGAACGTGACCTCGACCTGCGGCATGCCGCGCGGCGCCGGTGGGATGCCGACCAGATCGAACTGGCCCAGCAGCTTGTTGTGCGCCGCGATCTCGCGCTCGCCCTGGAAGACCCGGATCGTCACCGCCGTCTGGTTGTCGTCGGCGGTCGAGAAGATCTGGCTCTTCTTGGTCGGGATTGTGGTGTTGCGGTCGATCAGGCGCGTGAAGACACCGCCCAGCGTCTCGATGCCCAGCGACAGCGGGGTCACGTCGAGCAGCAGGACGTCCTTGACCTCACCCTTCAGCACGGCGCCCTGCACCGCGGCGCCAACCGCGACGACTTCGTCCGGATTGACGTTGCGGGCCGGCTCCCTGCCGAAGAAGCCCTTCACCGTCTCGATGACCTTGGGCATGCGGGTCATGCCGCCGACCAGGATCACCTCGTCGATCTGACCAGCGCTGACACCGGCGTCCTTCAGCGCGGCGCGGCACGGCTCCAGCGTGCGCTGCACCAGGTCGTCGACCAGCGCTTCGAGCTTGGCGCGCGACAGCTTCAGCACCAGGTGCTTCGGCCCCGAGGCATCCGCCGTGATGAAGGGCAGGTTGATCTCGGTCTCCTTGCTGTTGGAGAGCTCGATCTTCGCCTTCTCGGCGGCTTCCTTCAGACGCTGCAGCGCCAGCTTGTCGCCCCGCAGGTCGATGCCGTTGTCCTTTTTGAACTCGTCGGCCAGGTAGTCGATGATCCGCTTGTCGAAGTCCTCGCCGCCCAGGAACGTGTCGCCGTTGGTGGCCTTGACCTCGAACACGCCATCGCCGATTTCGAGCACCGAGATGTCGAACGTGCCACCGCCAAGGTCATACACGGCGATCAGGCCGGACTTCTTCTTGTCCATGCCATAGGCCAGCGCGGCCGCGGTCGGCTCGTTGATGATACGCAGCACGTCGAGGCCCGCGATCTTGCCGGCGTCCTTGGTCGCCTGGCGCTGGGCGTCGTTGAAGTAGGCCGGCACGGTGATCACGGCCTGCGTCACCACCGAACCGAGATAAGCCTCGGCCGTCTCCTTCATCTTGGTGAGGATGAAGGCGGAGATCTGGCTGGGGCTGTACTGCTGGCCGTCGGCCTCGACCCAGGCATCGCCGTTAGCCGCCTTGACGATCTTGAAGGGGACCATCGAGGCCTCCTTCTGCACCATCGGATCTTCGAACCGACGGCCGATCAGGCGCTTCACAGCGTACAGGGTCTTCATCGGGTTGGTGACGCCCTGGCGCTTGGCGGCCTGGCCGACCAGGCGCTCGCCGGAATCGGCAAAGGCGACCATGGAGGGCGTCGTACGCGCGCCCTCGGAATTCTCAATAACCCGGGTGTCGCCCCCTTCCATGACGGCGACGCACGAATTGGTCGTGCCCAGGTCGATACCAATAACCTTCGACATTGCTTGCCTCTCTCTTCTGCGGCGGGCCGGACCAGCCCTGACGGCGCTGAATCGGTCCCCTGGAGGTGGGATTATCGCGACACCGGCAATAAACCCGTGTGCAACATGGGCTATATAGGGTGCAACCGTGGCCCTGCAACGGGTCGTTTAGGCCCACTGCAGGGCATTTTGGCCTGCTTAGGGCCCAAATTGGCCCGTTTACCCTTCTGCAGGCACAGAAATAGCCGCGCGGCCTCGACTGGCAAGGCCGCGGGCCTCATGCGCCGTCGGCATCCACGGCCGCGTTGGCCGGCTCCGGTTCGGCCGGCGTCGACGCCGCTGCCGGCCCGCCCTTGGCGACAACCACCATGGCGGCCCGCAGCAGCCGGTCATTCAGCGTGTAGCCATCCATGAACACCTGTGCGACCGAGTTGTTGGGCCGCGACGGATCCTGGACCTCGCTCACCGCCTGATGCAGCTGCGGGTCGAACGGAGCGCCCTGGGCAGCGATCTTCTTGATGCCGTTGCGCTCGAACACGCTGAGCAGCTCGCGCTCCGTGGCCTGAACCCCGGTGACGACGTTCTTCAGCCGGTCATCCAGGCCCTCGCCATTGGGCGGCAGCGATGCCAGCGCCCGGTTGAGGTTGTCGGCGACCGAAAGCAGGTCCTTGGCGAACCGGGAGACCGCGAACTTGTGGGCCTCTTCGACGTCGAGCTTGGCTCGCCGGCGGGCGTTCTGGGCATCGGCCGCGGCACGCATCCACGTATCGCGCGCCGTGGCCAGTTCGGCCTCGAGCGCTTCGATTTTGGCTTCGGCAGCCGCTCGAATGACCTGGGCAGGCTCCGAGGCGTCCGGACGCCCGGTGCCCGGCGCGTCGGGAATATCAAAATTGGTATCGTCGTCGGACGCCCTCGGGGCGCCTGGCGACTTGGTCTGTGCGGGTTCGGTCGGCATGACGATCCTGTCGGCCTGAACGATCTAAAAACGGCGGCGGCGAGACCCAAGCCCCGCCGCACGCCCCGGACTTAGGGTCTGTGTCGCCCCGGGTCAAGCGGGGCGCACTGCCGCGATTTGCCAGCGCATCGGCGGTATCAATCGGCAACCCTCACCGATGCTCCGTCGCAAGCCGCAGGCCAAGCCCCACCAGAACGGCACCGGTGAGACCCTCCAGGATCTGGCGCACGCGACGACGGCGCAGGAACGCGCCCGCGCGCGCGATCGCAGCCGCATAGGCCACGAGCCAAATGAATGTCATGGCGCTGAAGACGAGGCCGAGGATCACAAGCGAACCGAACGACGTGTCGCCCGGCGGCGTGAACTGCGGCAGCAGGCTGGGAAAGAACGCAGCCATCTTCGGATTGCCGAGATCGCTGATCAGGCCCTGTCGAAAGGCACGCCACGGCGCCAGGTGTCGACCGGCCGTGCCTTCGCCGAGGCTCCCGGGCGCGGAATCGCCACGAAAAACCGCCAGCAGTGACTGGATGCCAAGCACGATCAGATAGGCCGCACCGGCGATCTTCACGGCCAGGAACAGCGGCTCGGATGCCAGCAGCAAGGCAACGATGCCGGCGCTGGTGGCCAGCGCCCAGATCGTCTGGCCTATCGCGACCCCCAGGGCGGTGAAAACACCAGCCGTGCGCCCACCAAGCAACGTATTGCGGATCGTGACAGCGGTGTCCGGTCCCGGCGTCGTGATGACGAGCGCCGCGACGCCCAGATACGCGACGAAGAGGGAAGAAAAGACGACGTCCATGGGTTCACTCCCAGTCCGGATCGCCACTGGACATCAGCATGGCCTGCGCGCGCTGCCGTCGGGACTGGACCTGCGCGCTGTCATTGACCGCGCGGGAATCGCGGCGGCGTGATCCCTAGCCGACCAGCCGGCCGACCACCCTGGCCGTGTAGTCGACCATGGGCACGATGCGGGCGTAGTTGATCCGGGTCGGCCCGACGACGCCGATGGCGCCGACGATGCGTTCCTGGCTGTTGCGGAACGGCGCCACGATCACCGAGCATCCGGCATGACCGAACAGCGGGTTCTCGGCACCGATGAAGATCTTCACCCCCTCGGCGCCGCCGGCCAGCTCGAGCAGGCGCATGAACGACTCGCCCCGCTCCAGCGCATCGAACAGCCGCCTTACGTTCTCGAGGTCCTCCAGGGCCGTGACGTCCTCCAGAAGCCGCGCCTGACCGCGCACGATCAGCGCCGAGCCCGGCTCACCGCTCCAGGTCGCGAGCCCGGCTTCGACAATGCGCTGGGTCAGAACATCAAGCTGGGCTCGCTGGGCGCTGAGCTCGGTCTCGATCACGCGGCGCGCTTCCTCGAGATTGCGGCCCACCAGGCGCGCCGACAGGTAATTGGAGGCCTCGACCAGGACGGAGGGCGGCAGCCCCAGCGGCGTCTCGATGATGCGGTTCTCGACCGTGCCGTTCTCGGTCACGATCACGACCAGGGCACGGCCGGGGCCGAGATTGACGAACTCGATGTGTTTCAGCGGCTGCTCGATTCGCGGCGCAATGACCACGCCGGCGCAGCGCGACAGGCCGGACAGCAGGCTGGACGCCTCACCTAGCACATCCTGGACGCTGCGGCCGACAGCTGCGCAGCGACCGTCGATATTATCGCGCTCCTCCTGCGACAAGTTGCCGATCTCAAGCAGGCCATCGACGAACAGGCGCAGGCCGGCGTCGGTCGGCACCCGGCCGGCGGACGTATGGGGCGCGAACAGCAGGCCGGCATCCTGCAGATCGGCCATGACGTTGCGGATCGTGGCCGGCGACAATTGCTCAGTCAGCCGCCGGGTGAGCGTACGGGAACCGACCGGCTCACCGCTCTCGACGTAGGCTTCGACGATGCGCCGGAAGACCTCCCGGGCACGCTCATTGAGCTCGGCAACCGGCGCACCGGCACCGGCAAAGGTCCGCGCGAAGCTGGTCTCGATGCGCGATGCAGCGATCTGCTGTGGATCAACACGGCTGACGCGGCTCATTGCTGGCTGCACCTCCGATAGTCTCAACAGTTAGGCTCGGCCACGCCCTGCGTCAACGCGCGATCGCGGCGCCGCAAATAGTTGTTGTCGGCCGAACAGGTTCCGGTGTTGGTGTCACCAGCACAACAGGAAAGAGACCGCCATGCGCCCCTCCGGCCGCGCGCCCGATCAGCTCCGCCGCATTGAACTCGTTCCCGGCTTCTCGCGCCATGCCGAAGGGTCGTGCCTGGCCAAGTTCGGTGATACGCACGTGCTGTGCACCGCCAGTGTCGAGGACAAAGTACCCGGGTTCCTGCGCAACACCGGCCGCGGCTGGGTGACGGCCGAGTACGGCATGCTGCCGCGGTCGACTCATACCCGCACCGACCGTGAGGCTGCCCGTGGTCGCCAGTCGGGCCGGACCCAGGAGATCCAGCGGCTGATCGGCCGCGCGCTGCGCGCCGTGATCAACCTGGAGGCTATGCCAGATACGACGATCAAGATCGATTGCGACGTCCTGCAGGCCGACGGCGGCACCCGCACCGCCAGCGTGACCGGCGCCTGGGTGGCGCTGCGCCAGGCGGTCAACCATCAGCTTCAGGCCGGCAAGCTGGCGCGCGACCCCATCACGGGCCAGGTCGCCGCGGTGTCCTGCGGCATCCACGAAGGCACACCGGTTCTGGATCTCGACTACCCTGAGGATTCGGGCGCACAGGCCGACGCCAACTTCGTGCTCACCGGTACCGGGGGCATCGTCGAGGTGCAGGGTACGGCCGAGGGAGCGCCCTTCAGCGAGGCTGAATTCCTGGCGCTGCTCACGCTGGCGCGCAAGGGCATCACCGAACTCTGCGCGACACAGCGCGCCACGCTCGGCCTTTCCGCCTGACGTGAGGCCGACCGTGCCGCGACACTTCGTTGGACCAAAGCTCGTGGTTGCGACGCATAATCGCGGCAAGGCGGAGGAAATCCACCAGCTGTTGCAGGCATTCGACGTCACAGTCGTCTCCGCGGCGGAACTCGGGCTTTCGGCACCGGAAGAAACGGGCGCGACGTTCGAGGACAACGCGCGGCTCAAGGCGCGTACCGCCGCCCGTGAAACCGGCCTTCCGGCTCTGGCTGATGATTCAGGTTTGTGTGTCGCGGCGCTCGATGGGCAGCCCGGCGTTGTCACGGCCGATTGGGAAGGCCCGACGCGCGACGCGATGGTGGGCATGGCCCGCATCCAGCGCGAGCTCGCGGCGCGCCGCGTGCCCGATACGCCCGACGCCCGGCGCGCGACCTTTGTCTGCGTGCTGGCATTGGCATGGCCGGACGGCCACTGCGAGATGGTCCGTGGCGAGATGCCTGGCCATATCGTCTGGCCGCCGCGCGGCACCGGCGGACACGGGTACGACCCGACGTTTCAGCCGGACGGTTCAGCGCTCACCTGCGCTGAGCTGGATCCGGAGGCCAAGAATGCGATCAGCCACCGGGGCGCGGCCTTCCGCAAGCTGATCGACTCGTACTTCCGGTGACGGCTGCCGGTGGAATCGGGCAGTATCGCAAGGACCGTCGCTGGGCATAGGCATCGGATCCATCATGCCCGATACGCTTTTTGCCATCTACGTGCACTGGCCGTTCTGCCGGTCGAAATGTCCGTACTGCGACTTCAACAGCCACGTGCGTGATGCGGTTGACCAGCAACGCTGGCGCAACGCGCTGCAGGCCGAGCTGTGGCACTACGCGACGCAAACCGCCGGCCGCACGGTCACCAGCGTGTTTTTCGGCGGCGGCACGCCGTCCCTGATGCCACCGGAGACCGTAGCCGCCGTCATCGACACGATCCGCCATCTCTGGCCGGTGGCGGCCGACGTCGAGATCACCCTGGAGGCCAACCCGACCTCGGTCGAGGCCGGGCGGTTCAGGGCATTGCGCGAGGCGGGCGTCAATCGCGTCTCGCTGGGCGTGCAGGCGTTCGATCCGGAGGCGCTTCGCTTCCTGGGCAGGGAGCACGGCGTCGACGAGGCCGTCGCCGCGCTGACGCTGGCGCGCGATACGTTCCCGCGCCATTCGTTCGACCTGATCTATGCTCGCCCTGGCCAGAGCGTTGATCGGTGGCAAGCCGAACTGGAGCAGGCCCTGGCCTTCGTCGGCGACCACCTGTCGGTCTATCAGCTCACTATCGAGCGCGGGACGCGCTTCTGGCAGGACCATGCGCGTGGCCTGTTCGTGCTGCCGGACGAAGACACCCAGGCGGCGCTATTCGAAACCACACAAGCCCTGCTCGCCGAGGCCGGCTTGCCAGCCTATGAGATCTCCAATCACGCACGGCCGGGCGGCGCTTGCCGGCACAATCTCACGTACTGGCGCTACGAAGACTATGTCGGCGTCGGGCCCGGGGCCCATGGCCGCCTGACGCTGTCCGGCACCAGCGCTGTCCGCAAGCGTGCGACACGTCAAGTTACCGGCCCCGACGCTTGGCTTTCCGCGGTCGAGACACATGGCCATGCAACGGCGGAGGCAACCATTGTTGAAGGCCAGGATCTCGCGACAGAGGCGTTGATGATGGGACTGCGCCTGCGTGATGGCATCAATCGAGGTCAGTTTTTTCACGCCACCGGTATCGACCCTGTTGGCGCATGCGATGCTTCACAACTTCGCCGTTTGATTGACGGCGATTTCATCAGCGTCGATGAACATACCCTTAAGGCGACGGATTCAGGCCGGCAGCGTCTCAACGCCGTTCTCGGCCAGCTGTGCCGGTAAAGTGCGGTTTGCGGGGCGACGAGACAGGGCAGCGCTGGGCTGGCCGCCTTAAAGCACCACGCATTTTCCACCTTCGTCATTTTTCGGAACTTCCGGCTGCCACAATCGCTTTCCAGTTTGAATAGCGACGCAGATGCGGAGAACGTCATGAAGACGAAGCTGATGGCCGTCGCCGTACTGGCCGCGCTGACAACCGGTATCGCCAGCCAGGCCGTTGCGCGTGATGATTTCGAGCAGCGCCGTGATGAGTGGCGCCGCCAGCAACAGCAGTTGGAACGCGATCGGGACCGGGAGCGCTACCGGGA